>JAFACO010000474.1 GCA_023425485.1 Bacillota bacterium | reverse complement strand
TAAGCGAAATCACCGGGGAATTTACTTCAGACGACCTGCTGGGGCGGATTTTCTCCAGCTTCTGTATTGGTAAGTAAGTCGTCTAAATTGATATAAAGGGCACTGTTCCGTTCTGGGGGAAACTAACTATCAGAACGGAACAGCGTTTGTTTTTTTATGAGCATCCTGCACCAAAACTGCCTTTGCTACTGGCTGGAGCGACTTTCAACATCTTGCAGTCCTGTCTTTACAGAGAACGATATTGGTTTAGCCGATTAAGCTCCTCTTGCGGAAAGTTAAATTCGTCTATTGCTTTCCAGAATAGTTCTTTAAATACAGGATTGCCATTTGCCTGACTTATTACAGATTTGCCTTCACTATTCTTTTCTTCCAGTTGCATCATCACATCTTTAAGGTAATTTTCATTTTCACCAACCACAATTTTGAATATTTTCAGCCAGAGTCCCATATGTATATCATCCTCGTTAGTTACCACATGAGAGAATGACTTCCCATCAAAATCACGGGTAAACTGCTCCACAATTTCATCGAAAGTGAACCCGTGTTGCAACGCCAGGCGAATCGCCGCATTCAGATATACGTCAATGACCTGTTTACTCATTTTTTTATAGCTTGCAATATACAAAGAGCAAACAGCATTATTTCTGCTCAGCGACAGTAGTTCTCTCACCACATCTTTATCATTTTCATAATGGCTGGCTATCACTTCAGCTGTCTCCATCCAGGCGGCAACAATCTCCGTATACCCTTTCACTATCGCAGAATATAAGCCTGATGCCTTCGTCCATTTGTCTGATGCTCCCGCCACTTTTTCTCTTGCTGCCATCAGTTTCAATATATCTTCTTTATTTAATTCATTTTTAAACATTTTAGCTTTTATATTGGCTAATAATATATTAACAACAGCATAATCATTGGTTCTAATAGCGCTATTTAAATCATAAGTTGAGTCTATTTTATTTACTATACTAAGAAGCATTTCATTTTTATTTACCTCAAATTCTTTCTCAAAGTCATCTATCGCCAACAACCATGCTTTGACAATTTTATTTTGATTATTTCTTAAAGCCTTAGGAATCCAGCTCACACCGAGGTAATCTTTCGCAAGGAGTATATTTTCCAGATCGCCATGGCTAAAATTATACTTTCTGGTCAACTCTTTTAAATTTATTATGAATTCATTAAAAGTATCAATACTATTTTGATACCATAATACATATAATCCATATGTTCCTGTAATTGATTTCGCAGCAAGAACCTTTGATGCTGTCATTTCTTGGGAGTTTTTAAATTTATCAAAAAAAAGAACAATGTTTTCATGCATCCCCATTTGTATTAATAGATGTAATGCTGATGGTGATAATGGTGGTTGCAACTCATTATTTATACCACTTAATAAATGGGCTTGTTCTCGAGGGAGATAAGGAGTTATTCCTACACAGTCGGAGCAAATTTCTGTTATTACCCATTCTTTTTGTGCCTGTTTAATATTCATGAAGGATCGCAATGTTCCAAAAGAATCACAGTTGTTTGCTTTATAGCGTACTGCAGTATTGGTTGCATTAGGATCATAAAAGGATACAACATATTCTGTTTCACCAGCAGGCGTTTTTTTGATCCTCAAGCGGACGGCCATAGCGTGTGTTTGAGATTGAACGATTGCCGCCATATGCGTTAACTTCTCTTTTTCCATTCTGTGAAAAAAGACTGATAATGCCTCCCCAAACTTATCACAGGCAACAACGCATGTACCGGGTGGTGGATTTTCTTGTAGACTGTCAAATTGCTGCTCAAGCGCGAATGGAATATGTTTTTGTATATCTTCCGGAGATGAATAGTAAGCCTTTAATGGAACTTTCCCTGTATGTTCATTCATTGAATCTATACAATATTGTAGAGAAAGATGCCTGCACGCGATTTTATTTTTTGGTTTTTCATTAAAATTCAATTTACAATTATAATTTATAACATTAGATTTAATGTTGGCTTTTATCTGCTCTTTTGTAAAACACTCATACTTTGCGTTCGTATGCGAGCGAATAAAAATATCTTTGAGGGATGTTGTAAGCGCAGGTGGTACGAAAATCTGTGTAGCATACTTTCCTTCAACATCCCCCACAGTTACAATCATACTTTCAGGGTCTTGCTCAGATGCGGAGACAATAATAATAAGTCCACCACCGATAAAAACCCATGGTTCAACCTCACTGCAATTATTAATAAAATCACTTAATGAACCCGCTTTTTCAAGTGAATAAACTGAAGGACTTTTAAGATACGCAACTATATCGTCAACGAATAATTGAGAATTATTTTTTTCTCCATCCAAATCAGGCACGAAAGAAGGAGATTGTATACATACTCTGCTAACAGTTACGTTATCAACCATTTTCTTTCTCCTCATTCATATGAAAGTTGTAGTAATAATAAGGTTACTATTTAAAAACCAACTATCAAATTTCGCTCATTTGTATATCCCTTTGTCTTTTTACGTCATTTACCCATCAGGTCATCAACCTGGTAATAAGGTGGGTAAACCGGGACGTCAACGAGGGAAACCGCTCCTTGTAATGGAACCCCTATAATCAATGCCATCACCTTCAACAATAATGATAAAAATTAAAAAATTTATCCATTCATGTGTTTTTTCTAATATTTTGCATGGGGCTGCTATCACAAACACATCCAATATCTAATTGTGATTCGATTCACATTTAAACAATTTCATAATAGACAAATTTCTTGAGTATTATACTGTAGCCTCGTGTCTTGCGAGGATAAGTGCATTATGAATATCTTACATATATGTGTGACCTCAAAATGGTTCAATATTGACAACAA
>JAFACO010000447.1 GCA_023425485.1 Bacillota bacterium | reverse complement strand
GCCAAATAGCATCAATTTCACCAGCTGAATTAAACGTATATTTAATCGCAAGTCCACTCTTTTCGTATTCCAACGTTGATATGACAATTGTTGCTTCCTTTGTTTCCTGAATATTCGTATCGACATATTGGATATAACTACCGATGGATGCTACTGTCTGATTCCAGGCATCTTCCATTCCTGCTTTATCAAGCACAGCTTTTACGTCCCCTGAGAAAAGCTCGCATGTTTGAGTAAAGTCATCTTGTTCCATTTGAATACTTAACTCTTGTGCCAGCTTCCCATAATCATTCTTTGAAGAGTCAGCTTCCTTTTGATCAGAATTCCCAGCTTTTTTCTGTGTCTCGATATCATTATTGGGTGGCAAGACTTCCTTTTGTTTAGAGCAGCCATAAAAACCAAATAAAATTATCAAAGCAAATAATAACATCATGTATTTTTTCATAACTATCCTCCTACTCTATCATTTTATTTCTAAATCTCTTCCTAGGTTTTGATAATGTCTGCAGAATAAACATAGTGGGAACTCTTTTCAAACGTATCACCGCCTTTATGAATGGGTGAGCGACCTAAATATCTCATTACACCATTCTGGCAATCTTTTAGCAAACCACTCTTCATTTCTCCATAAATCATGATGTAAAACAATTCCTAGCAAAATCTGCAGCGCAAAGTAATAATCAATTTCTCTTCTATTGACTTTATATCCTCTAAACTCTTCATAAGCCTTGATTGTACTCATTTTGCATTTCTCATCAGCAACAAAACTATATACACTTCCAAAATCCAATAAAGGATTGCTATATCCCAGAAGTGAAAAATCAATTGGTACCAACCCATCCTCAGTAATTAATATATTTGATAGCGATAAATCTGAATGTATAAGAATATGTTCAGATTCCGATTGTTTTAATTTTTCCCCGATTAATTCCAATGTTTCAGACATTGTTCTATAATATTTTTTATCTATCTTTTCATTTTCAGAATAGCTAGATATAAGTTGAATTAATTGCCTGCACATATCCTGATTATATTTAAGAAAACTATCTGCCTGATATCCTCTAGCTGCCGCATGCATTTTTCCTATCATTTTCCCTAATTCAAATCCGAAATCTTCTGTTAAATCATTCTTATTCACAGTCCTGCCTGATAACCAGGTAAGCATAGTAGCCGGTGTTCCATCCTTAAGTACTGTAACTAAATTATTTTCAACATTTCTTATCGGAGACTGTACGTTCATACCACGCTCTTTTAAATGCTCTATAAATTTAAGTTCCTCCTCATGGATTTTAATTATATCTGCTCCTTCATAACGCCATGTGGTATTAAATCCACTTTTTGATTTATGTACTCTCAATAAATATTTATTATCAATACAATACGTTATGTTTTCATTATGGCGGATTAATTCAATTTTTGTGCAAGGTAAGCCATATCGTGCGGATACCTCATTTAACAAATCAGCTTCTGTCACATCACACCTCCATATGATATAAGATTGAATTACTTGGTTTAGGATACTGGTTTTTCTGGATGTTCTGGTTGCTTCTCTAAGCTTTCATCAGATATCAGTGTTAGGCTTCCGGACTGTGCATCGTTACTGGTAAATTCCACAATATAATAAGAATAGGGTGACAAATCTGTAACCCTAAACTTTATTGAAGTTGATTTGACGTTAGTATATATATGACTATAAACTACATTTCCATCTTCTGAGATAATAGAAATTTCAGCAGTACCATTAACAGTTATCTTGCCAGAAAAATTAATACTGGTAATTCCATTTTCGGTATAAATTGTTTCTTCCCTATCAAATCCTATATCGGAGTTGTTTTCATGTATGAATTCAAGCTTGGTTCTTTGTTCACCCACATTATCAAAGGCTAGACCTGTAATGCTTGATACAATGTAGTATAAAATAGCACTGGCAAGTAGCAGAAAAATTGTGACTAGGATGTATCCCTCTATCTTTTTGTTTGACCTTATCATATTCTTTTGTCTCTCTCTTTTCCTCATTAGCAGAAATATTATCACTATTCTTGATATATCTTTTAGTGATTTTAGGTTTACTTGCTCTCCAAACCGTAGATGATTGGTATACTTACATCATTGACCTTAACATACTGTATACCCCTTAGAATTTTAAATTATCTATTCATTAATGAACTCATAATTTCTTATAAATAGTTATTTAGGTCTTAAGATGAAATTATTTAGAACATCATCCATGAATTGAGATTTTCAGCTTTCAATTATGTTCAATAGCAGGTTATAAATATTTGTGTAATAACTCTTTCGGGATATGACAATAGTCATTAGGACACCTATCTAATCTATCTTGATGTTCATCTGCACTTTTAACATAATTCATAAGTGGAAGGACTTCCACTACAATACTGTCCCTATCTGCTCTTTTTGTTATATAATTCTGGGCATCTTCCAAATGCCTAGACACTTTACTATATACACCTGTACGGTATTTTTTCCCCACATCATTGCCTTGTTTATTCACACTATAAGGATCAATAATCTCAAAAAAATAATCCATTAGTTGAGAAACAGTTACAATTTCAGGGTCAAATTCTGTTTTTACACATTCAACATAACCATCATACTCACCTTCGAGATTATTTGAATAACCATTTGCTCTTCCTGCTTGAGTATTAATAACTCCTTTCAGCGTTTTAATAAATGCTTGTACACCCCAAAGACAGCCTCCTGCAAAATATATTGTTTCAACCATAGTCTTCACCTATTTTCTTTCGTCAAATATAAATAATATGAATTTCACATTGCTTTAATAATGACTGCTTAATAAATATAATGGGTAGTTACGACAAACTTGACAAATTAGAATTTGTCAAACTATTTATCTTAAGTGCCACCTGTGCTGGCGTCATATCCGTCGTGTCAATACACGGATAATCATACTCATCATAAAAGGAAAAGGTCATTTCCATTCCTCTTTTAATTCGCATTTCGTCCCTACCATCTTTGATTACACGCTTTATATTTTCATCCACTGTACATTTTAAAATAATGATAGTTTCCTTGAATTCTATACAATCATTTCTAAGTTTCTCTATTACTCTTTTATAAATTCCCTTTCTCTCACCGTGCCAACCATATGTAAAAACCACCGTATTTATATCACTACAAGAAAGATAATTACGTAATAAACAATAAATATTTTCCGCTATTGTTTGTTTTGTTGTTTCTGTAAAAGCGAACGGATTCATGACGCGACACCAATCAGAGTCCACATATGCAGTTTTTTCGAATAGTTCTACTATCTTTTTCGCTGTAGTACTTTTTCCAACACCATTGGGACCAATTATAATAATAATTTGCTTCATTAATACACCTCTACAAATTCAAATTTATCTATTCGTTAATGTTATATTCCCCACAAATTCAAATTTTTTTATTTTCATATTAATTCATTTCTGAAATAAATATAATGGGAAGTTTGATGTTACCAACGATGGCGAACTATGCTTCTTTTGACTTCATCATCAGACATTCACTGATACCTTTTCTATATAAATCAGGTATTTCACCAATTTCAGTATATCCTAATCTTTCATACAATCTTTTTGCATTTGGATTAAAATCAGCTACAACCAAAAATAGCTTTGAATAATCGGTAAAACATTCGTTCTCAACAAACCTTAAGAGAACTTCCCCTATCCCCTGACCACGATTTTGGCTTTTCACGGCAACAATATGTATATAAGGGAAGGAATGAAAAATTCCATTTTTAATTACCCATATAAATCCTTTACAATGATTATATTCTACTGCAACATATATTTCATTTTTACAAAATCCTTCTTCTAATGATTTACGGGCACTTCCTTTTTCTGAAAAATATCTTTTCCCCAGTTCTGAATTTACTAATGCATCCTCGCAATCATCTAAATAATCTATACTTCCCTTTAAAATTGTTATATCCATAACTAACACCCCTTACTAAAATAAATATAATTAATTTATCATATTAAAATATGAGAAAATAATAATTTTTCTTTTGACCAGCTTCCCATTATTGCTATAATATCTTCTACTTCATATACTCAGTTAATTACCAAAAACCCATGAAGTTAACATTATTTTACTTATAATTTATTCTAAGACTTGCACAAAAAATATTCAACATAAATTTCCTAAATTCTCTTAAAATAGCCTGTAGAGTATCTTCATACAAACATATACACTACAAAAAAACAAAGTATGTATTTCTACATACTCTGTTCTAAAAGTTGTTATAACGTTATCTTTACGAAATAAGCTTGCACCACATGGAAAACATTTCTTACCTAATACCCCCTCCCTTAATATATCCCTCTAGGCAAGTAGCTACACTAAACAAAACCATGTTATAATCGTTTGTAGATTCTCATTGCAAAAATATAAGCAACAACTATAATAGCAATGCACCACGCAAGAGCAACCCAGATATCATTTCCAACTGGTTGATTTGATAATAAATTACGAATAGCTTCTACAATAGGTGTTACAGGCTGATTTTCTGCAAAAGCACCGACTACGGAAGGCATGGTATCTGTTGGAACAAAGGCTGAACTAATGAATGGCAAAAATATGATTGGGTAAGAAAATGCTATTGCACCATCGGAGGTTTTAGCAGCAAGTCCTGCAATGATAGCAACCCAAGTTAAAGCAAGAGTAAAAAGGGTAAGTATTCCGAATACTGCTAACCAAGCTAAGATTCCTGCGGAAGAGCGAAAACCAATTAATAAGGAAACAAGTATAATCACAATTACTGAAATTGCATTAGATATTAAGGAAGTTAATACATGCCCCCACAATACGGTAGATCTAGCTATGGGCATAGAATGAAAACGTTCAAAGATACCTCGTTGTTTGTCTGTAAACAAACGATAAGCGACATATCCTATTCCACTTCCAATGGCCATTAACATAATCCCTGGTAATAGATAATTCGTATAATTTTCTGTACCTGTTTCAATTGCACCGCCAAATACATACACAAATAATAACATCATCGCAATTGGCGTAATACATACCGTAATAATTGTATCCATACTTCTGAAAATATGACGCATAGAACGCCCAAACATAACACTCATATCTTTGAAAAAATATTTACTTGTTGATTTCATTTATTTCTCCTCCTTTTTACCGATGATTGTTAGGAATATCTCTTCTAATGTAGGTTGCTTCTCGACATATTCAACTTTCGCTGGTGGGAATAATTTTTTTAACCCTTCCAATGTGTCATGAGCTATTATTTTCCCTCCATGAAGAATAGCAATTTTATCTGCAAGCTGTTCTGCTTCTTCTAAATACTGTGTTGTCAAGAATACTGTAGTTCCTGAAGAGGACAATTCTTTTATAATCTTCCATACTTCTAATCTTGCTTCTGGATCAAGACCTGTTGTTGGCTCATCCAGGAAAATAATCTTTGGATTTCCCACAAGGCTCATTGAGATATCAATTCTTCTTTTCATACCTCCAGAATAAGTTCCTACTCTGCGATCTGCTGCCTCTGTCATGTCAAAACGTCGTATTAATTCATCTGCTACTTGATTTGGATTTTTTAGATGTCTAAGTTTAGCTATCATTTGAAGATTTTCCCGACCAGTCAAGATTTCATCAATAGCGGCAAATTGACCAGTAAGACTTATAAGACCTCTAATGTCTCCTGGATTTTTATCCATTCTAAAACCATTGATTACTACATTGCCAGAGTCTGCTTTCAATAAAGTAGCCATGATTCGAATCATTGTTGTTTTTCCTGCCCCATTGGAACCAAGTAATGCAAAGATACTGCCCTGCTCTACTTCAAAATCTACTCCTTTTAATACTTCTACATTTTTGTAAGCTTTCTTTACTTCTTTAACTTGAATAATATTTTGTTTCATATCTTTTCCTCCTCTTTATTTAGTAAATTTACTCATATATTTAACTAACTCTTTCTATCCACCTTACAGATTAACACCAAGGTGAACTACGTGAACTGTGTTCTCTCTAGGTAAATTTTTAATCAATAGATGACCTTTCCTAATGATTAAAAAAGAGCCGACAACTATGATTTCATTCATGGTTGTCGGCTCTGCGTCTTGCGTCTGGCTCTCTGATAACTGATATTTTTAATTGTTTTACATTGATTATTGTTTCCTGTTTACACTTCGGACAAAATAGCGGAAAGTTTTCAAGTACCGTGTCAACACTTATCTTAGTCCTTGTTTTGTTCCTGCAGACAGGGCACATTATCCAATTGTATTTAAGCACCTCAACTGTTTTTTCCATCTAGATAATCCTCCTTCACTTTGTTTTATCTGTAACCTTTTTCATAGCCTTGCTAACTTCTTGGTTAACAGATTCTTCATAGACGTCAGTGTAAGTTTTTGAATCTTTAATTAAATCGTCACAGAACCCCGCAACGTCTCTACCCGTCACTTCCAGCACACCTTTCTTCAGGATTGCGCCTTCTTCGAACAGGTCGACAATCCCCGAGAGCAACCCCGTCCCCTCTGATAGCTCTACTGGACCAACTTTGAAAAGATATTTTTGAATCTCTTTATATACAATCTGATAATCTTTGGGAAGTGCTTTAACACGCGCCATGTGCGCTTTCCATTCGTTTTTACCTTCTAGGATATCTTGTATTCTCATATTAACCTCCATTCTGCCTTTAGGCAGCTCAATCAATGAGCGAAAAGCACCCTTTGTGCTTTTAGCCGGTTGAAAAATACTTTCTTTTTCAACCTAATCTCCTATTTGCCTAATTTTTTAGCAATATTATTGTTAAGTTGCTCCCGCCACTTGTCGCGGTAAGATTTTGCTCCCTCTTTACCGACCAACGCTGAACAGAATCCTTTGATATCCTCTCCTAAAACCTCCTGAACACTCAGCC
>JAFACO010000390.1 GCA_023425485.1 Bacillota bacterium | reverse complement strand
ACCTCATGGTACTGAGGGTAGACAAAGAATGCATATACAAAAGAATGATGAAGCGCCTGTTCCGGAAATTCAAGGAAAAGCAAAAGCAGGACATGAAAAGGCAAATCCACAAAGAATACCAAATCATGAACCAAGGGGATGATGACTATTTTAAATCTTGGGCAATTATACGAAGAAATAACAGAACATCTATTATCTGATGAGGTGCCCTCAAGTTATATTAATAAATTATCGCATATGCCAGAATATGCGATTAATCCATTGCAAATGTTGTGGAAAATGAAAACAACTGAGCAATCCAAGGCACATCACCCAGAGGGAAGTGTTTGGAATCATACTTTGATGGTAGTTGATGAAGCTGCGAAGTTACGTATTCAAAGCAAAAATCCCAAAGTTCTTATGTGGGCGGCTCTGTTACATGATATAGGTAAGCCTTCTACAACTCGCAATAAAAATGGTAAAATTACCTCTTATGACCATGACTCGGTAGGTGAAAAATTATGCATACAATTTTTAGAACATTTTACTACCGATCAGGATTTTATACGAAATGTAGCGCATATGGTAAGGTATCACATGCATATGTTATTTATACTTAAAAATATGCCATTTGCAGACAAAAAGGGCTTGTCAATAAATGTAGATCCTTATGAAATTGCTTTACTTTGTAAAAGTGATCGATTGGGAAGGGATGGGAGTAGTAAAAAGGAAGTTGAAGAAGAATATAATAGGTTTTTGAAAATACTGCTAAATACTAACAAATAAGCAGAGCGATAAGTCGTTTCTGCTCTGAATAAAATAATGGAATTTTAGAATGGACTAATACTATTAATTATTGTATACTTATGCAAATAGCTACGACATAGGATAGCTATTTATGAAATATCACAATAATTGATTGCATTTTAGTCCTTTCTGTTTAAGAAAGCAAAGTTTTTAATAATGAACACTATTAAAATATATTCAATATGACGAAAACCGACAAGGGTAAGGTATTTCACAAAAATTATGTGGATTTTTTAATACAGTTACCGTATAATTGATATGATTATCCACATGAATATTGGGTTACAAAGACACATAGAAAGGGTAAGTAATATGGTGGGAAACTACAAATACACAATCACAAAAAAGGTGAGGTTGTCAGATACCATCTATTTAATGGATGTAAAAGCTCCAAGAGTAGCAAAGAACTGTTATCCTGGGCAATTTGTTATCATTAAGATGGATGAAAAAGGCGAGCGAGTTCCATTAACTATATGTGATTATGACAGGGAAGAGGAAACTGTTACCATCGTATTTCAGGCAATTGGATCTTCAACACAATTAATGGCCAAGTACGAAGAAGGAGAAGCCTTCCGTGACTTTACTGGACCATTAGGTCATAAGTCAGAGTTAATTGATATGCCAAGAGAAGAATTATCAAAAAAACGAATTCTGTTTGTGGCAGGTGGTGTAGGTACAGCTCCTGTTTATCCTCAGGTGAAGTGGATGATGGAGAACGGTTATGAGGTGGATTGTATTATAGGAGCACGTAATAAAGAGCTGATTATTCTCGAAGATCAGATGAAGAATTATGTGAAAAACCTTTACATAACTACCGATGATGGCTCTTACGGATTAAAGGGAAATGTAAACGATTGTATTAAAAATCTTGTTAATAATCAAGGAATTCATTATGATCTTGTAATCGCAATTGGTCCAATGATAATGATGAAATTTGTTTGCATTTTGACAAAAGAATTAGGAATAAAAACAATTGTTAGTATGAATCCAGTAATGGTGGATGGTACTGGCATGTGTGGTGCCTGCAGACTTACCATCGGAAATGAGACAAAATTTGCTTGTGTTGACGGTCCAGAATTTGATGGTCATTTGGTTAATTTTGATGAAGCAATGAAAAGAGTGCAGATGTATAAGACCAAAGAGGGTAAAGTAGTACTGCGAGAAAAAGAAGGTGCAACACACCATCATCCAGGCTGCGAATGCCACGAGGAAAGGTAAGCGATACCGATTAGGTTTTAATATCAGTATGACAAAGGATTCTCGTGTGGAGGTAAAGTATGGATGTTTTAAAGAAGGTTCCTGTTAGAGAGCAGGATCCCGAAGTACGTGCAACTAATTTTGAAGAAGTATGCTATGGTTATAATTTAGAAGAAGCAATGACGGAAGCAACAAGATGCATTCAGTGCAAGAATCCAAAGTGCGTAGCGGGTTGCCCTGTGTCCATTGATATTCCGGGATTTATTAAAGAAATAACAAATAATAATATAGAAGAATCATTTAAGGTAATAAGTGAATACTCTGCATTACCAGCTGTATGCGGAAGAGTTTGCCCGCAGGAAACACAGTGTGAGCAGAGATGTATCCGAGGCATAAAGGGAGAGCCAGTATCCATTGGTAAGCTAGAGCGCTTTGTGGCAGACTGGGCTAGAGAGAATAATATCGCTCCTGAACAACCTAAGGTTAGAAATGGAAAGAAAGTAGCTGTGATTGGAGCTGGCCCTGCAGGTTTAACCTGTGCTGGCGATTTGGCTAAACTAGGTTATGAGGTTACTATCTTTGAAGCACTTCATGAACCAGGAGGAGTTCTGGTGTATGGTATTCCAGAATTTCGTTTGCCAAAAGAAACAGTTGTTAAGAAAGAAATTGAGAATGTAATTGCATTGGGTGTTACAATTGAAACCAATGTAATCGTAGGCAAATCAATTACAATTGATGAGCTTATGGAAGAGGAAGGGTTTCAAGCAGTATTTATTGGTTCTGGTGCTGGACTTCCAAAGTTTATGGGTATTCCAGGTGAGAATGCGAATGGAGTATTTTCGGCAAATGAATATCTGACACGAAGTAATTTGATGAAAGCTTTTGATGCTAGTTACGACACACCAATTATTGCAGGAAAAAAGGTTGCAGTCGTTGGCGGTGGTAATGTAGCTATGGATGCAGCAAGAACAGCACTACGACTGGGAGCAGAGGTATACATCGTGTACCGTAGAGGCGAAGAAGAGCTACCAGCGAGAGTGGAAGAAGTGCATCATGCAAAAGAAGAAGGAATCATCTTTAAATTACTTACAAATCCTAAGGAAATTCTGGTGAATGAGGACGGCTGGGTATCTGGAATGCGCTGTGTCTCAATGGAACTTGGAGAACCGGATGCATCGGGAAGAAGAA
>JAFACO010000386.1 GCA_023425485.1 Bacillota bacterium | reverse complement strand
AGCTGATACTGATCGGCAAGACCAAGTTCGTTGATCATAACATAAGGGATAACATCGTAGGAAGACATCATTCCAATACGAAGAACGGTTTTTTCGGAAAGAGTTGGAGCATCTTTCCCTTTGCAACCGATTAAAAATAAAGCAAGCAAGCTAAAAAGGAAAAATAATTGTAGTTTTTTTAACATTGTAGTATACACCTCATTTAATATAATTTAAATTATTCATTATAAGATAAATGCATCAAGCAAACCGCTGATAAGCAGAACAATGCTGATTAACTGGTTGATGCTATAGGATGCTATATTAACATTCGTTAGATTTGTAGGTGAAACCAGACGGTATTCAACAACAAATAAACAACAAATAATCAGCAGTCCGATTAGGTAGATTACGCCCAGCTGTGCTGCCAGTAAACCAATTACTACGAGACAAAAAACCGTTATAATATGAAATAACATAGCAATTCTTAGGGCATTCTTAACGCCGAATTTGACTGGTATGGAGTGCAGATGGTTCGCTTTATCAAAGTCATAATCCTGTGAGCCATAAATAATATCAAAGCCGGCAACCCATAGAGTATTGGCTGCACCCATGAACAATGGGAGAAGACTTAATTCCCCAGTTACAGCAAGCCAGGCTCCAACAGGCGCACAGGCACAGGTAATGCCTAGAACCAAGTGACATAGGAACGTAAACCGTTTGCAATAAGAGTAGATAATCATTAAAAATAACGCAACCGGTGATAAGAGGAAACAAATCATATTTAATTGATAGGCACCAACCAGCATTAAGAGAAAGCAAAAGGCAGTAAATAGAAGGACTTCCTTTTTCTTAAACTCACCTCTTGGTATCTGACGATTTGCGGTTCTGGAATTCTTAGCATCTATTTCCGCATCAATAACACGATTAATTGCATTGGCGCCTGTTCTGGCACCTAAAAGACATACCATAATCCAAAATAGAGTTTCTAACTTTGGAAGCCCACCTGCTGCCAATAGCATGGATAAGAGAGCAAAACTTAATGAAAATATGGTATGAGAAAACATGACCAGCTTTCCATAATCCAGGATTTTGTGAATAAATTTAGTCAATGTCAATTCCATATTGCCTCCATCTTTCGTTAACCTGCTGCTTTATCTCCGGTGACATCTCAATGTCGTTGGGCCAGTCTCTGGTTAAGCCTTCTTCTCTCCATTTCTTTGTAGCGTCAATACCGATTTTACCATCAAGTACAACGAGGTCTCTCTTTGCATCTATATTGTTAAAGACCTTCCACATTACCGTCGACAAGTCCTTAGGATTAACCTCTCCGTCAACAGCGATAACAAACTTATCAGAATGTGTACTCATATATTCGGATAAAACCTCTTTCCCTTGTCCGGGGCGTTCCTTGCATATGGACATAATATGATAGGTGTTAGTCACTGTGCTTTGATTTTGTATAGGTTTTTTACTGGTGGCATCCACCCCAAGGCGGTAACCATATAAGGCTTCATTGGAGGAATGATCCAGAGCGTCCAAGGGACCTTCTGCTACTATGAGACTTTTGTCCGTGATTACATTTGTAAGTACAGCGTCACGTACCTGCCTGATATCCTGCACATTAACAGTATCGTCCACTACAACAATTAATTTAGTGTACATCATCTGCCCCATACCCCAAATACTGTTCATTGTCTTAATAGCAGCACCGGGATATTTTGCCTTAATGGATACAATCGCACAATTATGGAAGACTCCTTCCAGGGGCAAGTTCATATCCACCAACTCGGGGATTATCATTCGAAGCATTGGTAAGAAGATTCGCTCTGTTGCCTTTGCCATGTAACAATCCTCCATCGGAGGTTTTCCAACTACAGTGGCCGGATAAATAGCAGCTTTTCTGTGAGTAATACAGGTGACATGAAATCTTGGATAGTAATCGGCAAGAGAATAATATCCGGTATGATCACCAAATGGTCCTTCCAATACTAACTCCTCTGCAGGGTCCACATATCCTTCTAAAATGAATTCAGCGCTTGCAGGTACATAGATGTCATTGGTAATGCATTTTACCATTTTAACTCTGGATTTACGTAACCAGCCTGCTAACATCATTTCGTCCAGCATAGGGGGAAGGGGGGCAGTCGAGGAATAGGTAATTGCAGGGTCACAGCCCAGTGCCACTGATACGGGCATTCTCTTCCCGGACTCCTGATAGCCCTTATAGATTTCGGAACCATCTTTATGCTTATGCCAGTGCATACCGGTGCTGGTCTTATCAAGAATTTGCAGTCGATACATTCCTACGTTCTGTCTCTTGGTTTTGATATCCTTTGTAAAAACCAGGGGCAGAGTAACGAATTTACCGGCATCCTCCGGCCAACATTGTAAAACCGGTAGGGTGTCCAAGTCCACCTCTCGTTCTATGACCTCCTGACATTTTCCTTTTCTTCTTGATTTAGAAGGGAATACATACAATAGACGTAATAAACGAGGAATGCTTTTTATTAATTTCTTTATGGATAAGTAGTTACCTAAATTTAGGTAATCAGTTATCAAAGCACCAAGCTCGTCCAACTCCGTAACACCCAGACCCATACTCATACGCTTATAACTGCCCATTGCGTTGATTAGTACAGGATACTTGGAACCGCGTACCTTTTCAAATAATAAAGCTGGTCCATGAGCTTTGGATACTCGATCTGTAATCTCTGTAATTTCAAGATTAGAGGAAACCTCCGCGCTTATATGCGTTAGTTCTCCTTGTTGCTCTAACTCTTCTATAAATTTATGAAGATCTTTGTAAGACATATAATCCTCCGCGGTTACAAAAACTGTGAATTTAAGTGTGAAAAGAATTTCCGTATAAAAGCTTTATATGCTGCAATTTTACAATTACATATAATCTGGAAATAATCTTACCACAACTTAGAAAATCATCATATATATACTAAATCAGAATGACGAGTTATTCAATATAAAATCTGATTTCTCGCAATAACAGTTAAAATAAATGAGCAAGGGGACTTACGGATTATCCAGATTTTCAAGATCGGAAAGAAATACACTGCGCAGGTTTCCAAAACAAGATGAAACGACAAGTCGTTTCACTTGTCATGAATTAAAAAGCCCTTATCTCAAGGGGAGATAAAGGCTTATAAAGATCTGTCTGATGCTAGATTATGTCTAAGTAAATACTATTTAAGTGATATCGTTGTTCCGTTAATCGTAATTGATTTTACCATCGACCAATCCATTTTTTTAGAAAAGCTGAAGATAGAAGTTACTTTATCTGAGTCAAAAGAACCCCCACCTCCTGAAAACCAGTTGTCATCAAATTCGATAATTGAATTGTCTTTGTGGGACTCTTCAGTAGGGCTACTAACAGTTGTTTCAATGCCTTTGCTGCTAGCCTTTGTTTGAGCGTTGTTCACGCTAGGATCGTTTATCAAATTATCCTGTTCTGCATGGTATTGATAAAATTCACTGTTACTGCCATCCATAAACTCAAGTAAGATTAAGAAATTTTCAATATTATATACCTCATTTTCTATATTGCCCAATAGAGTGAAGCCCAGTTCAGAATAGCATAGCTTCTGGTACGACACAGAATAACCCTCCATAGTCGGTACGTTAATATCTAATTCAGTTAATTCTAAGGTCTGTGTGATTGGTATTTTTATTTCTTTCGAAATACCTTCCATAGAAAAATTCAAATCATCAGTTTTATGACTTACATTACCAATATTAAAGGAAAAGGAAAAACATCTGGCATACACTGTCTGTAATTCTTCAAGTTCTCTAAGACCATAACCCACGGAACCCAGGTGACCTAATTTCTTAATAATATTATCAGTTAAAAAGGTTTCCTTAGCATTTGGGCTTAAAGCTTCCACAGTTATTGTTACCATGCCGGTATAAGAATCACAAACAATCTCGTCAACAGTTAGCTTATAATCTTTACTTTCTATGCTTTTACCCACTGTGAGTATTTCAGTTTGAGAAATACCAAGTAGGTCACTGATGGTTTGACGCACGGTCTCATTGGTTGCAGCAAATACGGTTGCACCGCTGATGCAAAAGATAATGCAGGCTGCAAGAGATGCTTTAAATAGGTGCCTTTGCAAGGGAAATATTGATTTTTTATCTTTTTGTACTTTTTCCATAGTTAATTGACGTATACGTTTCG
>JAFACO010000341.1 GCA_023425485.1 Bacillota bacterium | reverse complement strand
GTCCATAGATGATGAATTTTATAATCAGATAAAGATATTTGTAAAAGGTGAAACGACGAAGGAAAGTGAGTTTGTAGTTACAAATGACACTACCTCAGTTTTAAAATATGGATTACTGCAATATTATGAAACGATAGATAACTCAAATACAGCAAAAGCAAAAGCAAAGGCAGAAGTGTTGTTGCGACTATATAACCAAGAGGTAGAAACTTTAAATTTAAGCTGTCTTGGCGATACCAGAATTAGAGCTGGCAGCAGTTTTTTTGGAAGGATTGAAGATATAGAGTACAACAAAAGATTAATTGTAAAATCTGTTACTCATGAGTTTATACCCACACATACCATGGAAGTGGAGGCGATGCTTTGATTAATGAGATTAAGGAGATTGTTCAGAATTATATTAATAATGCAAAGTTATGCAGCCTAACTGTTGGCACAGTTGTTAACGGTGGAATTAAAATAAGTGATAAGCTTATTATTCCAAATGAACTTATGAGAGGAAACTTAGTAAAGTACGTATTGATTGGAGATAAGGTTAGGATTATTCGAAATCACGGAGGAAAGGAATTCTATATTGTTGAGATAATCGATAAACCCTTTCCAGTGAAAGGAACTTCAATCATCTTATCTTTAGAAGGAGTTTCAAAAGAATACAAAGTGGAGGATGTGAAACTATGATACCGAATTCAAGTATAGACGTAACTATTTCAACCTCAGAGACATTAGCTCCTACGAAGACTTATAAAATAACGGGCAATCGAATTCAAGGTTATACTGATGATAAAGAAGCATTACAACAGGCAATCTACAAAATGCTCAATACAGAAAAATATGAATATCCAATCTATAGTTTCTCCTATGGAATTGAATTGGAGAGCTTAATAGGTAAAGATCCAATGTTTGTACAAATGGAGCTTGCCAGAAGAATAAAGGAATGTCTGTTAACGGACGAACGAATTGAGAAAGTTGATAACTTTACATTTGATACAGTCAGGGATTCCATTGAATGTAGCTTTGATGTAACAAGCGTTTATGGACAAAGTACTTATAAAAAGGAGGTGACTATTTGATGTTTGAAACAATGACCTATGAAAATATATTAGCGGATATGCTAAGTAATGTAGCTGATGATGTTGATAAAAGAGAGGGATCGATGATATATGATGCCTTAGCACCTTGTGCCCTACAGTTAGCTCAAACATACTTTGATTTAAATAACTATATAGATTTATTCTATGTGGATACTGCTGTTGGCGAATATCTGGATCGCAATGCTGCAGATTATGGATTGAGCAGAAAGGCGGCCACCAACGCTGTAAGAAAGGTATTAACTTCCGAACCAATTGAAATAGGAACACGCTGGGGACTAAATGATACAACTTATAGAATAACAGAAGTAGTTTCTACGAACATTTATGCTGCGGTTTGTGAGCAGACTGGAAAGTTAGGGAATCTATATTCAGGTGCACTTGAAAATATTGATAATGTAACAGGAGTTAGCGTAACTCTTTCAGATATAATTATTTCAGGCGAAGAGGAAGAATCGGATAAGGAACTTCGAACTAGAATTCAGCAATACTTGATCGATCCAACACAGGATGGAAATGTAGCACAGTATAAAATATGGGCTATAGAATACGAGGGTATTGGTACAGCAAAGGTATTTCCTCTTTGGAATGGGGGAAATACAGTTAAAATAGCAATAACCAACAGAGCATATCTGCCCGCAGAAGCTGCACTGGTAAATAAATTTCAAGAATACATAGATCCAAATTCAGAAGGGTTAGGAAACGGTGTTGCTCCAATAGGAAGCAAGGTTACAGTTACTGGAGGCTCTGAAAAAGCAATTAATGTTACTGCGAATGTCATATTGGCGGAAGGATATTTAGAAGCAGAAGGCGCAGAAGAGGCATTAGTTAAATACCTTGCATCCATTGTCTACATAAAAAATAGTGTAAGTTATATGCGTATCGGAAGTATAATACTCGACTGCCCTAGCATAACAGAAATCAGTGGTCTGACTGTAAATGGGGCATCACAGGATATCATTTTATCAGGCGATGAAATACCGGTATTAAGTAGCCTTAATTTAACGGTGGTGACAGTATGATAGATTATATTCGATACACACTAGCAGGAATAACATATCAGTTAATTGATAATGGCGATGGTACTTGGAGTAAAGAAACAGGTGATCCACAAGCTGCAGGTAATTATTCTCTGACTTTCGAAGTAAGTGAGAATGGGTTGGTATCTAAAATTGACAGTACAGATAGCAGATATGAAACCTATCTACAAATAATTGAAAAACTAGAGCAGACGGTAAATCTAGTAAGGGATATACCTGATTTTTTACAAGATATAATGGAGTTTAATGTGATTTGTAATATAGAGAATCCGTTACTTGATAAGCTTCATTTCGATACAGAAAAAATTAAGAATGATATGTTTATTACCAGTGCTTCTAATGATTCGATTATAAGACTCGAAAAATTCCTAAAAATAAAAGGGTTAGGAACCTTGGAGCAACGAAAAAGCTACCTTATCTCTTTGTTACAAAAAGGGAAGAAGTTAAATGAGCAGAGAATCAGAAATATTGCGAATACGATTACAGGGTCTGATTGTATTATTACCTTTTATGCAGCAGATGAATTAGGTAATCCGGAGGAAGGACATGGGTTGATTAGAGTTCAGGTATTAAGTCCGGATAATAGTAAGGATTACAGGTATGAGGATATTGCCAGGGCATTGAAAGTGCTGGTGCCGGGACATACTAAACTTCTAGTTATTAAGTATTACTCAACTTGGTCAGATGTAATTTCTGAATATAGTAGTTGGTCGGAGATTAAAGGGTTGGATAACTGGCAGAAGGTTAAGGATTATATACCGTTGTAATTATGTACTTGTTTAATAAATCTTTAACAAAAGATAGGAATTCTCTGGAAATATGAAATGTAATAACGAAAATAATTACAATAGATAGGAAGGTGAATGAGAATGAAAACGACTAATAACTTGGGTCTAAAAAAGATAGAACTAACGGATAGCCCCCCTGATATAACTGTTCAAGATTTTAACTGGGATATTATTGATCATACTCTGAAAGAGCATGAGGTTGAAATAGACAAAGCTAATTCGCAGTTGGCACAGAAAGCGAATACAAGTGATATTCCAACTGCTGCAACAATAAGTGGAACAATACCTATTTCAAAGGGCGGTACTGGACAGACAACCGCAGCCTTAGCTAGAAATGCTTTGGGTCTTGGTAACACAACAGGAGCTTTGCCTTTAGCTAATGGAGGTACTGGAGCCACTACTGCAGCCACAGCGTTAACAGCACTTGGAGCCGCTCCTTTAGCTAGTGCAATATTCTCAGGCACTCCAACTGCTCCAGCGGGTACCG
>JAFACO010000335.1 GCA_023425485.1 Bacillota bacterium | reverse complement strand
GTGTATAAATAGCTTTGGCATTGAGTTACCCTTTATTGATTTATCTGTCTTTAATATAGTAGACAGAGAATTATTAAAGAAAAAAATAATTCAACATTATTACTATTGTTCATATCAGTTATATAGCGCTATCTTGTTCAGGGTATTAGTATTGCGGGAAAGCGAAAAGAATTATAGTGTTATTTTTCCGTTTCATCATATTATTTTTGATGACATGAGTGAAAATATTGTTAGGGAAAAATTACTAAATTACTATTATTCTTTTGAGAAGGCTAAAAGTATAAAGGCAGAAAATCTATCGGAATATAGTAACTTTACACAACAGCTTAAATCCATTTCTAAGGTGCTTCAAGAGAATAAGATCATTGAATTATTTGATTTGAATGCTTATACGAATGCACTTTCCTTGATTAAGAATCAAATGGAAGAACGACCTGTAGATAAGGTATCCATCGTCGAAGATATAAATGTAGTAATACAAATGCCAATTAATTATAATATCTTTGATGAAAATTACCCATTAAATCTTGCATTGAATTATATAAAAGAAGTTTTAGAAAACTATTTCTCTGTTGATGCTTTACCAATCATTGTACTAACCTACGGTCGTCGATTTGAGAACTTTGAGTGCTTAAATGTTATAGGTGCTTTCATTGATTTTATACCGGTATTAATAAAGCAAAGTAATAAGTCTATGGCTGAAATATTGATTAATAGTATGCATTTGGCATCAAAAGAGAATATAAATTTTATTAATTTAATTGAAACTACAGGCTTCTGCAATTTGAAAAGTATATTTAATGAAATCTTGGAATTTATGATTTCAGTCAATTTTTTAGGCAGACAGGAAATGGATAATGATACAACAATCTCATATCTGGAAGAGTATGCAGAAGTAAATAGTAGCGTAAAAAAAATTAATTTTAATGGATTAAGTATTGAGATAAGCTATACATCAAATAAATTAAAGATTCTTATACAGTCTCAAAGTTACAATGTTGATGAGAAGTTGAAAAAGTTGTTCTATAAAAAAGCTATAGAATTTTCTGAAAAAAGTGAAAACATGAAGATTTAAAGGAATTAAAAGATGTTAACGCGCGTTTCCATAAAATAGGAACTAATTGCGCAATTAGTTTCTAAAAATAACTATTAAGGAGAGAAATAATATGAGAATGAAAAAACTACTTGCAGTTGCATTAGTTGTAGTGGCATTTGCATCAACTAATACTATTTCATATGCTCAGGAAGGGTATTTAAAAAGTGATGAAGCTACTCTTTTAAAGATTAAGGAAAAGGCAGAGAAAGAAGGGAAAGGTCTATCTAAAACTTCTATATTATCTCAGCAGAAAGCATTTGAGGAATATACTAATTTTGAGGAAGTTTTTAGTATGGATGCAAACGACCCTGAATTTCCGGAAGCATTCGGAAGTTATGTAAAGAAGTACAATGAGTATTGTGATAAGATTGGTCAATCAACAAATAAAGTGAAGGAATTAAGTAATAATCCTACTCTTGAAGAGATAGAGGCAGCCAATTATAACATTGGATCAGGCGGTGATTCCACATATACTGGCGATGGTAATAGTTTCTCAGTTTCAGCTATTACAACTGGAGAATTTGTTCTTCCTGATCTATATGGCATATGTCCGCAAGGCTTAATTAATCATGCAGCAATTTATGATAAGAGCAAATATTATTCAAATGCTTCTGCTTGCTTCCTTTCTGCTAATAATGATAATAATGAAAGTGGTAAAGGCTATACCTATATTGGTGTAAATTATGAGTCTCCTAATTACTACAGAGATGCTTTTGATCAAGTTTATGTTGGATTAGTTACAGGAGTTTCAGATGCCAATGAAGTTAAAGCTTATGAGAAAGTAAAAGGTGTAGCTTCTGTTGGTGAACAATATTCATTAACTACGATAAAGTCGACTACATCAGAATGGTATTGTTCAAAAGTAGTATGGTATGGATACAATTATGCCTTGAATATTGACATTGATTTTGATGGCGGAATATGGGTATTTCCAGTAGATATTTATAATAGCGGCAAAGTGACTTTATGGAAGCTTTACGAATAAAAAATATGAAATATCAATATTAAATTATGTTCGTATCATGTATTCCTTGGGCCAAAAGTAATTTTGGCTCAAGGAAATTTACTATTTTCAACTTTGTATATACATTGATTTCTGTTATTTACATTATGATAGTAAGGAGAATAATATTGAAAAAAAGAATGGTAATGTTTATATCGATAATCTTTATTCTTATGCTGGGAACTAGTTGTGTAAAGGCACCAGACAATAAAGCAACAATAAATGAGATACCATCTTATTATATTTATGGATTAAGTGGGATGGATATATTTGTTGGCAGTATTTCTATCAGTCAGGATGATAAGGTGGGGCTGATTAAATCTGAGAAAATAGATATGGAGTCAATTGGATATTTGAGTGCAATTAAGAAAATATCTGATGGTAATATATTACGTGCTTTTTATGGAGTTAAAGAAAAAGAGGGTAAAAATCTTCATGTAATTGATAATGGGAGTATTGTATCTTCGAAAGTTTTTGATGAACTAGAAGTGTTTTCAAATCAAATTATTGATGAAGAACGTAATTTGGCTTACCTATTTGGTAGAACACAGGATAAGGATACTACACCGAAAGGAACCCCTATAGAGATAATTGATTTAGATAGTAAAAAAGTGATTGATCAACTCCATTTTAAAGGTGAGCTGTATGGATGTTCAATGAATGATTCCTATATTTATATTACGGTCCTATTAGGAAAAACATACGGTTATAATGATGTTGAAGAGGCTTATATTGCAAGAATTAATAGAGAAACAAGGGAATATGAAATTCTAACAAAAGATGGGTTGGATTTTGGACCAATCGATATAGTCGCAACAAATGATAATACCATATATACGATTAGTTGTATCAATCCAAGAAAAAATGGAGGAGTAAATGAACCTAAAATATCTAAGTTTGATGAAAAGGGTAATCTGATTAGTGAGTATGAAATTCCATTGTGGTGTGATCACATGGTAATCGATGATGAGGGGATAATTTATATAAATCATATTGGTAAAGAAAATATGGGTGATTATGAAGGTGAAATCATGACTGTATTTGATACAAAGACAGATAAAATAATTGATACTATAGACGGCTTTAAGGGATGTTCAAATATTAAAATTGCAGGGGAATATCTCTTTGTAGCTAATTATTTGACAGGAGATATATCAGTTTTAAAAAGGAAAGACCGGAAATTAATAGGTACATTTAGTATTGAAGATGATGGAAGATTGAGACAGATTGAAGTGATTGAGAATACGGTAAACTAGTCAAAGGATTCTAGGTTTAGGGAAGGGATACCGATGTAAGCACTGAACAAAGATATATAAATTACAGGATATAATATAAGATGTGGGGATATAAATTGAAAATATATTTAGTTAATGATATAGAAGAAGTTGATGATGATAGTCTGGCAATTTTACAGAGGTTATTAAAAAGTGAAAAACTGGAAAAGGTTAATAAATATCATAATAAAGCTGATAAACAAAGATGTGTTGTTGGGGAGGTATTAATAAGATTTATCCTTTCAGAAGCATGTTTAATTAATTGTAATGAAGTATCATTTACTTATAATGAATACGGTAAACCTTACATTATTAATCAGAGTGGTATAGAGTTTAATTTATCACATTCTTGTAATTATGCAGCAGGCGCAATAGATACCATGCCGATAGGAATTGATATTGAAAGAATAAAAGAGATTGATCTAAGTATAGCAAAATATTTTTTTTCGAGTCAAGAGTATAGTGATTTAATAAGTTTTGATCAATTTACACAGTTAAATTATTTTTATGATTTATGGACTTTAAAGGAAAGTTATATTAAAGCTAAGGGTAAGGGCTTATCAATTCCGTTAAATTCCTTTACGATACGGAAAGTTAAGGAAATAATATACATGGAAAATAATGAGGAATTTTATTATTTTAAGCAGTATTTTATTGAGAAAGATTATACACTTTCCGTATGTGCCAGGAATAATAATTTTCCAAGCTGCGTGAATGTGATTAAGCTGGAGGATTTAGTACATTATGCTAAAATGATGCGGAGTTTCCATAATTAATTCTTATTGAAAGGTAGTAGAAAGAATTGAAAGTTTTAAAATCGTTGATATTATATTATAATGGTATGAATAAAAGCATCTATATACTTTTTTTGGCAATGATAATAAATCGAATGGGTGGATTTGTACATGCTTTTTTAGCGTTGTTTTTGCAAGCTAAATTAGGCATGGAGGAACATAAAATAGCACAGTACATAATTATAATGGGTGTAACGTCTGCTTTTTCTCCATTTATAGGGGGAAAAATTGCGGATTTGAGAGGTCGAAAAAGCATCTATATCCTTGCTCAAACACTAGCAGCTGCACTCTTGATTCCCTGTGGACTTTTTGTTAATAGTAAACCAGATATAATACCAATACTCCTTATTGTGTCTTCCATTATAGGAAACATAATTGGCCCAATTAATAATTCTATAGTTGCAGACTTGACGAAATCCGAAAATGAGAGAAAAAAGGCTTATGCATTGATGTATTTGGGTGTCAACATTGGTGTGGCTATTGGGCCAATGATTGGTGGATTCTTATTTGAGAATTTCATTACTTTCTTCTTCATTGGAGAAGCAATCGCCACCTTTGTTTCGGTGCTTCTTGTAGCTTGCTTTATTAAAGAATCAAAACCTTCTGTTGAAGAAATGATATCTATGAATGGGAAGGAAGCCTTTGATGAAAGAATTTCATTGAAAGTATTGCTTAATAGACCGGAGTTGATTGCGTTTTTATTTTTTACTTTGCTAAACTCAATCGTTTATGCACAATCAAGTTTTGGTATTCCGCTGCATTTACAAAGTATATTTAATGATGGGGCATCAAAATACGGTATCTTAATGAGCTTTAATGCTGCTATTTGTATTATATTAACCTTACCATTAACTGCACTATTGAAAAAGGTACATCCTATTAATAATATGATTATTGCATCTGTTTTCTATTCTTTGGGGTTTGGAATGATAGGTTTCGCAGGAAAGGAATATTCAATTTATTTTCTAAGTGTTCTGTTATGGACAATTGGAGAAATTATTATTACAACGAATCAATCCCTATTCTTTTTATCGTTTACCCCAGTAAATCACAGAGGGCGTTTTAGTTCTATTTTAAGTTTTGCAGGAGGGGCTGGGTTTATTATTAGCCCATTAATGAAAAGTATGATATCATCTAGGAATGATGTATTGATGACATGGATATTATTTGGCATAATATCTTTAATGGCTGCTGGTGGAATGTTAATGACCAGAAGCTTTCTTACAAGATTAGAGAGTACAAAGTTAAATAGTAGCCTTTAATAAATGGAATAAAGATATTTGTATTTTAATAAAGGAAGTTATATAAGCAGATTGCTTTTATTGGAGTATCATTTCATTATATAGTTAAATCTGGAGAAATAGGATGAAGAAAGCACGAAGATATTGTGGTATCATTTTAAGTGTAGTTTTATTATTAACTGGAATTTTGGCTGTCTTTTTAGCTTATCTTCCGGGGAAAATGACGGAAGAACATACAGATGAGATAGTAGAGTTATATTTTAACGATATGAATTATGATAGTGAGAATTTTATAAAGGATTGGAATTCCGTGTTGGAAGCAGACGTGGTACTAGCTGATGATGGTCATGAAATTCCAATCTTTTATTATCGACCAATGAATAGCTATGATAATAAAACAATTATTTTAATACATTGGCATGAAGCAAATCATAAGGCTATGTATCCAATTGCTGAAATTTTTTTAGAACAAAATTTCAATGTAGTTTTGTATGATGCTCCAGCTCATGGTAGTAATACAGCAAAGAGAGTAAGCTTTGGGTATTACGAAAAAGATGATTTAGAACGTATTGTTACCTATACCAGAAGTAAAATGTCAAACGATAATATAATTGGCGTCCTGGGTCAATCTATGGGAGGGACAACAGTAGCTTATTATTCGGGTACGGAGCATGCAGCAGAAAATTTAGATTTTGCAATTATAGATAGTGCATTCACTAGTATGGATGCAATAATCGCTTGGCAAATAGATAACATCTCACCTATCATACCAACCAAATTATTAATTCATCTGGGTAATATTTCATCCAAATTAATGTATGGATATTCTTATAATGAGGTGAATGCAGTTAATTCTATTAAAAATAATAGAATTCCAACATTAATACTACACAGTAAAGCTGATCAAAAATGCCCTTTTAAAATGGGGGAAGAATTATATAAGGCAATATGCTGTAACAACAAAAGACTTATTATATTTGAAAATTCATTACATCTGAAAGCCTTCTGGGATGAAAACGAAAAATATAGAAAGGCGATATTTGATTTTATTGAAGAAGAGGCTACAGACAGGTGAAATGTTATAAGGTAAAGTAATCTGATTGCGATACCCTTATGCAACAAACCTAGTTTTAATATATAAGTCCTGTTGATATTTCGACAAGGTTGTAGTAGAATTAAAACAAGATTGGGAATTTATTACTGTTAACTGGAATAATGTTTTGAGGATATGTTATATTTTGTTGTTTAATAATAGAAAAGTGAAGAATTATGTGTAGTTAAACGCTTAATAGCCTTTTGATTTACTTTTTGAGTTTGCGATAGTATAATATCTATGCTAGTTCTATGTGAGTTTGTTTCAAATGAGGAGGGTCACAGTATGCTAAGAATATATATATGTCCAACCTGTTATAATATTCGAATGGTGTCAAGAAAGCCAGATGCTGTGTGTCTGCATTGCGGAATGAGATTACATAAAAGTGATTTAGAGTATGCAGAGTTTATGAACATGACAGAAGAGGAAAGAAATTTATTTAAGGAAAGATACAAGGCTAGGATGATTAGCTATAATGAACTTAAAGAAAATAGTATGGATACAGATAAAACAAGATAGAATAAGATAGTCGTTTCATTTGTGTTGAATTCTAAGTGGAGATTCGTTCTCCGCTTTTTTCATGTGATTTTCTAATATAATTAGGAAACTTTGCTCTAATATTGCAATGTGATATATAATTTAATTACTTTACAAACTAAAGATATACTGTACAATAGACTTAGGATATACGGGGTATATCAGTAAGCAAAAGTAGGATGGTGCGCAATGGAACTGAAAAATTTAGAATTTTTATGTCAGGTAATCAAAAAGGAAATAGATGATGGTAAGATTAGTGGAGCAGCCATCTGTGTCCTTCATGAGAATAAACAAGTTTTTCGCAAAGAGTATGGTCTCGCGGACATTGAGAAAGAACGTCCAATAAAGCAAGATACAATTTATCGTATGTTTTCAATGACTAAACCGGTTACTGCGGTAGCTGCAATGATTTTATTTGAAAGAGGGCAGCTTAATCTATTATCGCCGGTATCTGATTATCTAGAAGGTTTTAAAAATCAAAAAGTGTGGACTGATAATGGGTTGGTGGAGTTGCATAGGTCAGTAACAATTCAAGATTTATTAAATATGACCGCTGGTGTTGTATATCCCGATGGGAGTTTTGAAGTGGGCCGACAAATGGGAACATTATATGATGAAGCTGCTCGATTATTTGAACAGGATACGCCTTTAAATACGGTAGAGTTCTGCAATCGTATGGGCCAGGTTCCATTAGCCTTCCAACCAGGTGACCATTGGCATTATAGTGCATCGGCAGATGTTCTTGGAGCAGTTATTGAAGTTGCTTCTGGAAAAAGATTTCGAGACTTTCTAAGAGATGAGATATTTACTCCACTTGACATGGTGGACACAGATTTCTATGTGCCCAGTGAAAAGCTGGAGCGTTTTGCACAAATGTATGATTATGTTGAAGATAAAAAGGCACTAGAGCCTTTTCGCAATTATTTTTTAGGTCTTTATCATTATGAGTCTAGCCCGGCTTTTGAATCCGGTGGTGCAGGATTAGTTTCAACCATAGATGATTATGCTAAATTTGCCTTAATGTTAGCAAACAATGGTGTGTATAATGGAATACGCATTCTAGGACAAAAATCAGTAGATTATCTCGGAGAACCACAATTAACCCAGGAACAGGCCATTACTTATAACTGGGATTCCATAAGTGGCTACAGCTATGGTAATTTAATGAGAATTCTTGTTGACCCAGTGAAAGCTGGTAGTAATGGGAGTGTTGGTGAATTTGGATGGGATGGCTGGGCAGGTAATTACTTTATGGTAGACCGCAAAGAGAATTTAGTCATGCTTTATATGATTCAGCGCTGCGGAGGAACAAATCCAGATTTGATGAGAAGAATGAGAGCAATTATTTACAGCGCTATTTAGGAAATATGAAGTATCAACAAAGCTTACACGAGAAAACACATGAATAAAATTAAAGCTGTACTAAAATGTTACCTCAATGTGTTTGTAAAGGGTAAATATTTTAAGTACAGCTTTTTTAGATATAATTTAGTGTAATCTTAGCTTTCCGAAAGTGCTCTTCGACGGTTAATCAAACGAATAGCAGTTAATACAGCACCGAATAAACAAATACAGGCAGCAGTCAGATAAGCTCCTTTCATACCATAGATGAATACATCATCTCTTCCTGCAACATAATCCGATACTTTATAACCAATTTTATGACTCATTCGACCATAAAGGATTAAGACTGCTATGGAAATACCACTTATCATACCCAAGTTTCGAATTAAAGCATTGATACTTCCGGATATTCCAAGCATATGTCTAGGCGCATTTGACATAATCAAGGAGTTGTTGGGTGACTGGAATAACCCGTTACCAATTGACATGAGAGCCACAAACAAAATGAGATGAATTAAGCTTGATGTCTCATGTAACGTAGACATTAGGAATAATCCAACAGCATTTAAGGATAATCCAACAAAGGTTAAAAACTCAGAACCAATTTTATCGGAAAGATAACCGCTGACAGGTGCAACTACAGCCAAAATTAAAGGATAGACCATTAATATCAGACCTGTAAATAATGGAGAGTAAGCCTTAGTATACTGCAAATAGAAGGGCATGATAATAGTTGAACTACTAATTGCTATAAATGAGGTAAAGGCGCAGAAGATACTTAAGGTAAACAACCTGTTCTTAAACAGTGACAATTGAAGTAAGGGGACTTCGGTTCTCTTTTCAACCACAATAAAGATGATAAATGTAACGAGAAAAATGAAAAATCCAGCTAGAATAATTGGTTGTTGATATCCCTGTTCTTCACCTAGAATAAGGGACATGAACAAAGAAACAATTGCAACGGCGAATAATGTAGCACCTTTTACGTCGAGTTTTTCATTAGAGATATTTTTTGTTCGCGGTAATATTTTGATTCCTAAAAGGTAAACTATAATACCGATTGGTACATTAATTAAAAAAATGAATTTCCAATTCAAGGCATCTACAATTACACCTCCAAGCGGGGGACCGGCTAAAGAACCCAATGCAACAAAGGTGCCGGAGATACCAAGGGCTCTGCCGCGCTCATTACTAGGGAAC
>JAFACO010000319.1 GCA_023425485.1 Bacillota bacterium | reverse complement strand
GGTCTATCCCTTTATTTAGAAAATACAACTCTCTTTCTTTCGAGATCTTAACCGAGGCTATCAGTAATGTCCTTGTTTGCTTATCGACCTGTAAGACCTTGGCATTATCCGGTAGATTCCCATATTTACTTAAAATAATCCGAATAGGATTTGAAATCTTCCCTTTCGGAAGTCTTGTAGTTAATAATGGGTCGTCTTTTCTTACTGTGTTTTCCCCCACCATAATTGCACTAACTCTTTGTCTTAAATGATGTACAAATTCAAGACTGCCTTCTGAACTAATCCACTTAGAATCTCCTGACCAGGTGGCTAATTTACCATCCAGAGTCATAGCCCATTTCACTACTACATAGGGTTTTTTATTTTGAATATAATAACTATATATTTCATTCAACTCTTTACAAGCTTCAGCCAATTCACTCATTATAACTTCAATACCCAAGGACTTTAAATCAGAAATAAAATCGCCTTTCTTATCTGGATTGGGATCTTTCATCCCTATGTGTACTCTGGTAATTCCAAGTAGCTTCATTCTATTTGCCAGGTCAACGCTACTGTTATGAAAACGAAAGGGCTCTATCGTAAGATATAGTTCTGAACCAAGTATTGGCTCCTTAATCTGTTTTAATACCTCTTCCTCAGCTGAATTGCTCCCATAATGCTTGTAAAACCCTTTTGCAAGAATCTGATTGCCTTTAACAAGAATTGCTCCTGAAAGCGGATCCGGATTAACAAACCCACTGCCTCTCTTTGCCAATTCTATAGACTTTTTCATAAAATCTGTTTTCATTACTACCTCCTAAAGTAGTCTATTCGAAAACGAACCACAGGTGAAATTACTATATAGTTTGAAACATTAAATAAAAATTCTTTCTAATTGTTTTTTGACAATTATGGTATTAACTTAATTTATTCTATCTATTATAGAACAACCTCTTTTGAAATGCAAATATTGTCTATCCTGCACAGAAAAAATGACCTCAAAAAATAAAAAAGCCCACCGTGAGTTATTCACAGTGGGCCATTATCAATGCAAAGTAATTTTTTTTAGCATGTTTGTGTTATACATTAATTATTTTAAGGAAAGGTTATTGTCCGCGAGTACCTGCTTTAATATACCAAGTGCTTTTGGTCCGAATCCATGTAAGGCTAACAATTCCTTTTCACTATACTCAGTTAATTGATCCAAGGTCGTTATTTCTGCCTGCTGTAATGCACTCTGTGCTGGCCGTCCTATTTTAATAGTTATAAGTTCCGGTTTCATGTTAACCTCCTTTCACTTTAAAACTAGTTTATAGCTCTTATACAAACATATAATAGTGTTTTAAATTTGTTTTTATTTCACTACAATATTAAAGATTCTGCCAGGTACATAGATAATCTTTACGATAGTCTTATCTGCTAAAAGTGTCTTAATAGCAGGTAATTCAAGCGCTTTCGCTTCCACCTCAGGCTGTTTTTCTTCTAATGCGATGGAAAGATTCGCTTTTACCTTACCATTGATTTGAACCGCAATTTCAACAGTATCCTCAATAGTTTTCTGCTCATCATATGCTGGCCAGGTCTGCTGATATACTCTGCCCTGTTCACCAATGTATTGCCATAATTCTTCCGTCATATGTGGTGCTACTGGATTCAACATAAGAATTAATGCTTTGAATTCTCCTTTTGTAACTGAACCAGCCTTATAGAAATCATTCACCAAGGACATCATTGCAGCAATTGCAGTATTAAATTTCATGCTTTCAAAGTCAAGGGTTACCTTTTTCAAGGTTTGATGCATTTTGGTCTCAAGTCCTGCACTAAAGCCTTCTTCCTGTGTTAGCATATCCTTCAGTTTCCATACTCTGTCTAAGAAACGGCGGCAGCCTTTCACACCTTCATTGGACCAGGCAGCACTTAAATCAAAAGCACCAATGAACATTTCATAGGTACGAAGGGTATCTGCACCAAATTCATTGATAATATCATCTGGATTTACAACATTACCTCTGGATTTGGACATCTTCTCATTGTTCTCACCAAGAATCATACCGTGGGAGGTTCTCTTCTTATATGGCTCAGGAGTGCTTACTAAGCCTTGATCATATAAGAACTTATGCCAGAAACGAGAATATAAAAGATGGAGTGTGGTATGTTCCATACCGCCATTGTACCAGTCCACCGGCAACCAATAATCCAGTTCCTCTTTACTAGCGAAAGCTTTATTGTTATGCGGATCAATATATCTTAAGAAATACCAGGAGGAACCAGCCCATTGAGGCATGGTATCGGTCTCTCTGTGTGCTTCTCCACCACAGATCGGACATCTGGTTTCTACCCAATCAGACATTGCAGCAAGCGGTGATTCCCCGTTATCCGTTGGTTCATAGCTCTCTACTTCCGGAAGCATTAATGGCAATTCGCTTTCTGGAATCGGAACATAACCACAGCTCTTACAGTGCACAATCGGAATTGGTTCCCCCCAATATCTTTGACGGGAGAATACCCAGTCTCTTAACTTAAAGTTAACCTTCTTTGCTCCAATTTCCTTTTCTACCAACCAGGCAAGAATCTTATTCTTAGCATCTGGAACTTCTAACCCATCTAAGAAATCAGAGTTAACTAACTTACCGGTGGAAGTATTCGTAAAGGCAGCTTCCTCTACATTTCCACCAGCTACCACTTCAATAATAGGTAAGTTGAACTTCTTAGCAAAATCCCAGTCACGTTCATCATGAGCAGGTACTGCCATAATCGCTCCGGTACCA
>JAFACO010000317.1 GCA_023425485.1 Bacillota bacterium | reverse complement strand
GCTATAGATCAAGCTCTAAGGTATGGACTTATGCTTATCAAGCGAAATCCCAGAGCAAGGGACTTAGCAGAGGAGCTTGGGATATGGTATAGGGATATCCCAATAGATGCGCACCGGGTGAAACGTTTTGCTACGTCCGGAAAGCTTCAGTACTTGGATAAGGGGGAACTTAAGTATGCTATTAATATGGGATGGATAGACAGCGGTACGATATGAAAGAAGGTGAGCTATGAGAAAATTATGAGTATTACATAGACAAGATAGCCGGGGAAGCTATTAAGAAGGCAGAGCGGCTAAGAAAGAAGCCAAGGTCCTGGGGTGATCGGCTTACGTACCGGATTGGGGAAGTGATGAAAGGCGCCTTACGGAAGTAGGGTGTCTTTTTGTTGTAATTTATTGGATTAAGGCATATAATGGAAAAAATAATTTAGGAGGATAGCATATGTCGAGTAATGTTTTTAGAACTTTGCTAGAAAGAAGAATTGATACATTTATCAATACTTTTAGTACAGATAGTAACTCCATCTTTAAAGATATTAATAATAAATTGATTCACCCAGGTGAGTATGGTATGTATAAGGAAGAAGCTTTTAAAGAGTTACTAAGAATCATCTTAAATAAAAGGCAAACAATTTCAGATGGATTTATTATATCAGCTGATGGCAGCATTAGTACCCAATGTGATATATTAGTATATAATTATGATACCATACCACTTATTGACAGTAATATCGCAAAATTCTTCCCAATAGAAGAAGTTAATTCAATTGGTGAAATAAAATCAATTTTAAATAAAGTAGAACTGCGTAAAGCATTGCTTAAGTTAGCAGAAAATAAAAAAATGAGTGAGAAGCGCACCGGTTCACGAATTGATTTCATAAAACCTATTCAGGAACACAATTATTTAACTACCTTCCTTGTTTGTCAGAAAATTAATTGTGATATATCGTCTATAGACTGGGAGCAAATTTACGGGTCATTACCAAGAATATATTGGCATAATGCTATATTGAGTTTAGAAGATGGGTTTATAGGATATGAATTGCAGTCTGCTACAATAGATCCATTGGTGAAGCAGATTTATGGGATTACCCAGGATGCCTCCTATGTATGGGAAAGACCATCACTTACCTTTAATAATAAGCATTATAAATGTACAGTTTCATTACAAAAACCAGATAAAGATAATAGATATAGACATATAATTGAGTTCGTTATTGCACTACAGAAAACTATTAACTCTACTAATACATATAGCACAGATGCAATAAGGTATTTAGGGTTTAATGAGTAGGTTTTTTGAATAATACTTTTTTGAATAATATTTAGGTAACATCCGCGGTAGTTTTCTTTTTGTTGCCGAAAAATGGAATATGGTGTATAATTATGGTAATGAAAAATAGGAGGATGAATATGGATATTGAAAAAATACTTTTGAAGTGTGCAGTGCCTGTAAAGAATAGACTGATCAGATACGCTTTATGGGTGATTTATGCAATATTAATACTGCTACATAATTTTTCTTTAAAAGGATTAGAGAAGCCAGCTGGATTAATAGAGGCATTTAAATTTATGTTTAAAGATCCAGGTAATTATATGTCGGCGTTCTTTTGTGGATTATTAGCTTACCCCATACCAATTATTATTTTTATCTCATTAATATCAGCGGTTATCGTTCAGATATCTGATATTCAAGACAATGATTATTCTTATGATGATGTAGATAATAAAATGAAAATATGGGAATTTATAATAGTTGTTATTGTTATGATTTCAATGGCAATTCTAAATCATATATATATAAACTATGTTGTTCTGTTGGGATTTGCCTTGTTTGTACTATTTGGATTTATTTATTTGATTTTTAACAATGATTAACAATGTATAGGTAACTGTTATGGGGTGCGTTTCTCATGCAATAAACGGAGGGGAGTTGAACCACTGTCCGGAGCTAATTAGATAATGAAAATATGTTTGCATTGTATTGGGAAATCTAAAGAGTAGTAGAGGTAAACACTATGAAGAAATGTTTTATTATTACGCCAATTGGTAATGAGAATGAACCAATAAGGCGACATATTGATGGAATTATTCAAGCAGCAATTAAACCAGTATTGAATAATGAATATGAGGTTATCATAGCTCATGAGATGAATAAGATAGGTTCTATTACAAAGCAAGTTATTGAAGCAATTTATCATAGTGATTTAGTCATTGCAAATTTGACTAATAAAAACCCCAATGTCATGTATGAACTTGCTTTTAGACATTGTCTTGGGAAACCTGTTATTCAAATAATGGAAGAGGGGACTATATTACCATTTGATATTGGAACTGAAAGAACTATACCATATGTTAATGATTCTAAAGGTGTAATGGAATTGCGTGAAAAACTAAAAGAGTACCTTAAAGAAATAGATTATGAAAATGCAAGACAGGGTCCTATCTATGACGTATTAAAGGGAATTTCTTACGAAGATATGATATTAAAAGCTATTGATAATGATCCAAATCTTTCATATGATAAAGATATAATAAAGTTTTTATCAATGAAATTTGACGATCTTGATGATATGATTCGAACATTAAGACCGTATGATAATTTTAGGATTTTAGCAAGCGATGACGTTGTTACAGGTTCAATTTATTTAAGAATACTCGATTTTAATGAATTAAACGAAGAAGAAAAAAAGAATCTCATGGATGATTTGTTTGCGGATGTATTTTCAGGCCTTGACGTTCAAAAGGCATATTATGATAATGATGGAATTGAATTTATTATTGAAAAGATGAATTTGCGTATTAATACTATTATACCAGTTATTAACACGGTGTTTAAGAAAAATAACATGGTATTAGATTCTATACAGAAAAGAAAGAGTAATAACCGGAGAAACGGATATTATTATTTCAAAACAAAGGATTAGTTGTTATCTGTTATCAGATGTTTCTAGCATTAATATTTTAATAGGTTGTTGTGACTTTGTTGTGAAAAGATACATAAAACAGTAAAAGCTATGTGCAACATGAAAAGTTGTGATTTTCAGAAATACACTAAAATCAGGGATTGTCGAACTTATGAGAAGTTATGAAAAGTCTAAGGTATTCCTCCAAGAGATAATTTTTCTTACACAGGAGATCTCAAGAACATTCGAAATTACTCAGAACCTCCCGGGATGCGGAAATACGCATTACCCTGGGAGGTTTTTTAGTGTAATATTATAGATTTACAGGGATGCAACCTGTGGTTTACAGATTGCAAGCTGGTGGATGCTTGCGTAAAGGAGTAAACTAGTGATATATTTTGTATGAAAATACTTTGGTGTTAATGTAAATAGAGGGAGAAAGATAGAATGCTAATAGGTGACAAATTGATACAACTACGAAGAGAGAAAGGATATTCGCAGGAACAATTGGCAAATATACTTAATGTATCAAGGCAAGCAGTAAGTAAATGGGAAGCGGGTAATTCAACACCTGAACTTGACAAAATTATTATTCTTGCAGATATCTTCAATGTTAGTGTTGATTATCTTGTACGAGATAACATGGTTAACCAGGAACAGGTAAAGATAGTAGAAAACAATTCGAACAATGATGAAGTTATGTTACAGCTGGACGAGATTAAAAAATCTATTAAAAAACAGAATGTATATGAGTATAAAAGTAAAAGAACTTTTTTAGGATTACCATTGATTCACATTAAGTTTGCCCGTAATGGAATAGCTTTAGCCTGTGGTATTATTGCAATCGGAAATGCTTCCATTGGCATAATTAGTTTAGGCGGCATAGCTCTAGGACTTATCAGTTTAGGCGGTATAGCACTCGGAATATTAGGGGCTTTTGGTGCTATGGCCATTGGAGCCATATCTGCTGCCGGTCTTTCTATAGGAATATTTGCATTTGGTGGGGTTGCGATTGGTGTATATGCAGTAGGAGGTGTTGCTGTTGCCTCAGCCATGGCTATAGGTGGAGTGGCAAAAGGGAATATTGCATTGGGACAGGTCGTCGATGGCACATATGCATTGTATATTAATGAAGTTACGAAAGAACAAGTAAAAGAATTAATACAGGAGCAGTATCCGAATTTGAATAGAAACATACTAAATTTTATATTAGGTTTTCTAAATAAATAATCGTTAATATTTCAATACCTCCCAAGTTGATGCGAATTCAGTTCGTATTTGCTTAGAGGTTTTTTTGAATACAAATAATTGTTTTATATTTGCATTTATAAAGAAAAACGAATACAATAACAACGAAGCGAGATGAAGCTTTCTTCTTGCTTTTGCTAACAAGATAAATACTAAGAAATAAGGAATACGTTGGCAGGAACAGAGTGTATATCGCTAAAATTCAAGAAAGCGTAGAAACGTTAAAATGGAACCATATTATTATAGTCAGTTAAATAAACAACAGCAAAGAATTTATCAGGTCATCAAGAATGGTGTGGAGTCGCTTTCACAAAGCTTTGATGTACAAAGAATTGATGGAGCAGAGCTAAGTGAAATATTTTATAAGATAAGATTAGATTGTCCAGAGATATTTTATACACCGACATTTCAATATTCTTTCTATCCTGATTCCACGATGGTTAAAATAAAGCCTGTCTATTTATTTGAAAAGAATAAAATCAAAGAGCATCAGATGGCGATGAAAGCCAGGGTGGAGAAGCTTACCCGGGTGGTGAAGGATAAAAGTGATTGGGAAAAGGAGCAATATATCCATGATTTCATCTGTGAAAATGTGACTTACGATAAGCTGAAGAAGCAATATTCCCATGAAATACTTGGTCCCTTGGGGCAAGGGGTTGGTGTCTGCGAAGGAATCGCGAAATCTGTGAAGATTCTTTGTGATCAGTTGTCTATTCCCTGTATTGTTGTTATTTCTGAAAATAATCCGGATAAGCAGATTAAATATCGTCATGCCTGGAATATAATTCGAATGAACGGAATATGGTATCATTTAGATGCTACTTTTGATAATACCTTAGGGAAAAAAGAAGTTAGATATGATTATTTTAACTTGGACGATAAGAGCATTTTCAAGGATCACGAGCCTTCGATATACAAAGTTCCCGCATGCAATGATGATAATCATTTTTATTATAAAGAGAAGAAACTTTCTTTTACCAAGCAGGAAGATGTAGCAAAACGTTGCCAACAAGCAATCAAAAAAGGAAAGGTTCTAACCTTTCACTGGAGAGGGAGTTATCTTACAAAAGCTGTCCTAGAGGAATTGCTACATATCGTAGCTGGTGTAGCCAAGGAGAAGAGCTGGCACAGTCAGGTCTCTATAAACTGGGCACAGGCAGTCATCCGTGTGAAATTCCTACAGGAACAGATAGAAGATTCAGTGAAAATGGAAGATGCATATGAAGAGGAAAATAATACAGTAGTATAGTGGATATAGAAATTGATACAAGTAAGTAAATATAATAGTATTTATTTTATAATCTGGTTAGGTTAGGGTAGAGATATTCGTTAAAGGGAATCTCTACCCTTTATTAGATTTCTGATATGAATTATAGTCGCATAAGGAGAATAATATAACAAAAAAGTCATATTATATCAAAAAATGGAATTTATGAGAAAAAATTAGTTGTAGTTTTCATAATAGTTTATATATAATAAAAGCAACGAAAAACGCAACATATAATTCTTACGAATGATAAAGAAGGAGAATGGATGAGTCAGATAAAATTTTTCCCGCTAAAATTTAAGCTATTTTTATTATTATTTCTTATTGTTTTCTCTGTTTCAGGTTTGTTGGCAACTTTTCAATATTTTACAATGAATAACAGTGTGGAAGAGGATTTTGCACAAAAGCGAAAGCTGGTACACGACAGGGCAGTTACTATGATTGGGAATGCCGATTATGTCAATCTACTCAATGAAAAACCTATCGATGAGCAGGCTAAAATTATTCTTAATAATATCAGAGACGAGTATAAACGAAAAAATAGTATTGACTTTGACATTGCATCTTTTCTAAACGGTAGTGAGCAATTCCAATTATATGTGATAGATAGCAGCAATACGATAATTTGGTCTACTGACCAAAACGATTTGGGACTAAATTTTTCTGATTTTCCAGACTTTATTCAATATTTAGACGAAATACGTGCTTCGGGTAACTTTACATCCTCGCGAGTAAGTTTGTCCATTAATTCTGGGGATTTAACAAAGTATTGTTATATTCCCTCCTACGATGGTAATTATATATTTGAAACTGGTGCAAAGCTGGAAAGCAATAATACATATGCAACCAATGTTACATTTGAAGATTTTGAACATCAGTTACTGGAAGAAAATAGCTTTGTGAGCAGTATTTTGCTCTATGATTATCAAGGTGTGACCTATAAGAAAGATGAGAATGGAGATAACATTAAGATTTCATCCACCAAGGAGCAGTATTTTAACCAGGCTCTTAATACAATGGAAACAGTTTTGGTAGAAGGAACGTACGAAAATGTAAAGGCTTACTATGAATACATTCCATATGAAATTATTGGGGCCAGGGGGGCAAATGAAAGAAATGTTATAGAAGTTATATACAATAACCAAGCAGCCCTGGAAAATCTGAAGCGAACGGAGATTATTATTGCTGCTGTAGTTTTCCTATGTGCTGTGATTATAGCATCCATCGGTTATTATATTGCAAGTAAGCTTGTAAAGCCAGTTGAGGAACTGACAGAAGGAGCCAAACAAGTAGCTGCAGGTAATCTAAGCTACCGCTTCACAATGAGAGCAAACGACGAGATGGCTATTTTGGGTGGTCAATTTAATAAGATGACGGAAGAGAGATACCAGTTTGAAGAGGATTTGAAGAATAAAAACCATGAAATTTTCACTCAAAAAGAAGAAATAACCGCCCTTTATGAAGAAACAAGCGCTCTTTATGAAGAAACTACTGCCTTGAATGAAGAATTAGAGGAGTTACTTCGTCAGAACTCAAACAGTTATTTTGAGACGGTAAGGGCACTTGCGAATGCAATTGATGAGAAAGATGCTTACACTGGAGGGCATTGTGAACGAGTAATGGAATATTCCATAAAAATTGCAGAAGAATTAGGGTTAAATGATGATCAGATTAACGATCTAAAGTTTGGAAGCATTCTGCATGATATTGGTAAAATAGGCATAGCTGAGGAGATATTGAACAAAGAAGGTAAATTAACTACGGAGGAATACGACGAGATCAAAAAGCATCCCGTAAAAGGTGATAATATATTAAGAGATCTTAATTTCCTCACCGACTGCCGAAGGATTATACGTGAACACCATGAAAGAATTGATGGGAAAGGATATCCAGACGGCCTTGTTGGTGACCAGATTTATTTTCTGGCTAAGATCGTGTGTGTAGCAGATGCGTATGATGCAATGACCAGCTGCAGGCCATATCGAAAGAACGGACTTACCAAAGAACAGGCAATAGAAGAATTGCAAAAGAATAAAGGTACCCAGTTTGATGCTGACGTGGTAGATGCTTGTATCCGATACCTAAAGGAAATAGAGGAATGATTACAATTAAATCTGCAATTGCAGTTGGATATCCTGATGAGAGTCCGGAGCCTCGCGAACGTAAACTAATGGAAGATATCTTAATAAAGAGAGTTGTCTGAATGAACAATAGAAAGATTTGAAACCTCAAAGTATTATAAAAAGAGCATATAAATTATTAAATAAATTTATAGGGTGTTTTTCAGATGGATGAATCAGTCTGGATAACATCCTTTTTAATATGCAGATACTTGTTTAAGCTTATATTATTTATAGTTTCTTAATGGTTGATTTTGTATCGTAAAGTATCGTGCTATTCCATTGTTTTCCGAATAATAGTTTCGTATAATATAACTAGGTTAAAGAATTTAATTAAAGAAATAAATTAAAGAAAGGAGAAAAGCAAGATGCATTTACTACGTATATCCGAAAATCTGGTTACCCTCCGTCATAATAAAAAAGTGACACAGGATGAGGTTGCATTGTATCTGGGAGTAACAAAAGCATCTGTTTCAAAGTGGGAGAATGGGCAGAGCATGCCAGATATTCAACTATTACCGTTAATTGCAGTTTATTTCAATGTTACAGTTGATGAACTACTTGGGTTTGAACCGCAACTTAGCAGAGAGCAAATTAAACGGCTCTATCAGGAGCTTGCAGAAGATTTTGCGAACAATGCTTTCGACGAAACAATGAAAAAGTGTAAGCTGCTGGTTCATAGATATTATTCTTGTTATCCTTTTCTACTGCAAATCTGTGTACTGTGGCTAAATCACTTTATGTTAGCGAAACTTGCTGAAGTACAAAAGGAAATTCTAAATGATATATCTGCTCTTTGTGAAAGAATACTTAAGGAATGCAAAATAATCGAGATTTGCAATCAAGCATTATCTATTAAAGCTGTGATAGACCTGCAGCTGGGTAAACCCAATGAAGTTATTGAGAGCTTGGAGGAAATAGTTAGAGCGCAAGATCTTTCCTTATCCAATGATGCAGTGCTGATGCAGGCGTATCAGATGGTAGGTGAAATTGATAAGGCAAAAAGCTGCGTCCAAATTTCCATGTATCTTCATGTGCTCTCGCTTATTGGTACTGCTGCTGCCCATTTATATATTAATAATGATAATCTTGAATTGTGTGAAGAGACAATACGAAGAACGGATAGCATTATTTCTGCTTTTAATTTAAATAAATTACAGCCAAACACTTCAGCACAGTTTAATTATCAGGCAGCGGTCATTTATGCCACCCACAATCAGCAGGACAAAGCAGTGGAACGGCTTGGTCAGTTTGCTCATGCAGTAAAATATCTTCTAACGGGTGACAATATCAACCTTCATGGAGACAGCTATTTTGATGCACTTGACCCACTGTTTTCAAGGCTTGATCTTGGTACAGCTCCACCGAGAAATAGAAAATTGGTTGTGGAAAGTTCTGTAACAGCATTTAACCATCCGGCTTTTACCTCACTTAGCAGTAATGAAACATTTCAAAAAATAAAGCAATCTATGATGAAGGAAGGAAACTAATCATGAATAATATTACAGAGTATTTACCATTTATTATTCCGTTTATTATAGCAGAATTTGGATTATTAATTTATACCCTACACCATATTTTAACTCATCAGAATTATAAGCATGGTAATCGTGTGATGTGGCTTATAATTGCTATTGTCGGAATGCAGTTTATTGGACCTATTTTATATTTTTTAATTGGGAAAGAGGATAGTTAATATGGAAATGCTGACAGTATCAAATATTTACAAGCAATTTGGTGATAAGAAGGTACTAACTGATCTGAATTTTTCTGTACCAGAGGGCAGTGTCTTTGGCTTTGTAGGACAGAATGGTGCTGGTAAGACCACAACTATGAAATTGATACTGGGGCTAATTGCCGCTGACAGTGGGGAAATCTGTATTAATGGAGAACGTGTTTCTTACGGGCAGAATCATACAAACCGTTATATTGGCTATTTGCCTGATGTTCCTGAGTTCTACTCTTATATGACACCTATTGAGTATCTAAGCTTTTGTGGTGAAATCACGGGAATGGAAAACCGCAAAATCAAAAACAGAACCACAGAGCTTCTAACCCTTGTCGGATTAGAAAATGAAAAAAGACGTATCAAAGGCTTTTCAAGGGGAATGAAGCAGAGGTTAGGTATTGCGCAGGCACTCTTAAATCAACCCAAGCTGCTTATCTGCGATGAGCCCACTTCTGCTCTTGATCCTGTAGGCAGAAAGGTGATATTGGATATTTTGGTGTCTTCTAAAGAAAAGACTACCGTGGTTTTTTCTTCACATATTCTTTCCGATGTTGAACGCATATGTAATAAGATAGCTTTTATTAATGATGGTAAAATAGCACTTAGCGGAAGTTTGGAGCAAATCAAAAATATGCGCCGTGCAACAGGTTTTGAAATTGAGTTTGAAAATTCAGCAGATGCTGATAAGCTTCTCTCTGTATATCCTAGTGGCAAAAAAATATCTGAAAAGCATATTATTTATGATGGTGCAACACAACAGGAGATGACGGTGGTATTGGGA
>JAFACO010000297.1 GCA_023425485.1 Bacillota bacterium | reverse complement strand
GCTATAGCAAGACCAGTGCCTGCACCATCATACTCTTTTTTTGAATGCAACCGGTAGAACATCGTGAACAGCTTTTCTGCATTCTTCATTGAAAAGCCCACACCGTTGTCCATTATTTTATAGACATGTTCATTCTTTTCTTCTGAATAAGTTATTCTTATTTCAGTGCTTGCAATTTTGCTCGTATATTTAAACGCATTGGAAACAGCATTATATACTACTTGCTTAATAAGTAATCTGTCCGCATAAACTTCTGGCATGGGATCAATTTGCATTTTAACTGTTCTACCCATATTTTCGTCCAATAAGGTCTGATACACTTCCTCAAACACATCATGAATTGCTATCCACTCTTTCACCAGGGGGTCACTGGAGACCTTAGAAAGGTCGGATAGTTTTTCAATTAAAAGAATTGCCTCTGATGCCTTTTCTCCCAATGCCTGCAAAAATCGTTTCGTTGAATTCTCTTCAGTAACAGCCATATCATCATTAATAAAATTAATTAGATTCTTAATGGCCCAAAGAGGCGATTTTAAATCATGACATACCATATGATTAAAGCTTTCAATCTCTTTATATGCCTCTTCAAGATTCTCTGTTTTACATTTTAGTTGCACATGTACATCCACTCTAGCTAATAATTCTTTAGGGTTAACTGGTTTGGAAACATAATCCTGTGCTCCTGCAGAGAAAGCATTTATTATTATTTCACTATCTGTAATTGCTGTTAAAAATATAATTGGGATGGATTTGTATATTGAGTTATTCTTAATCCTTCTACACAAATCAATCCCATTGATCTCAGGCATCATAATATCCATTAAAATCAAGTCCGGGACTTTATTTTCTATTACTTCAAATAGCCGATTTCCTTCTACCAATACCCTCACCTTATAACCTGCCTCTTTTAAAATCATCGCAACAAGGTGAATTTGGCTAGGAGTATCATCAACAATTAATATTTCAAACTCCCTAGAACTATCTCTCATCTTATGTATACCCTCCAAATATGTAAATTAATATAGCTTACTAATTATATTATAAGCCTTCGACCATTGGAATTGTACAAGTACCTTTTGCAAATCATTCACTATTGCTGAATCAAATGCTTTCTCTAAGTCATTTTTTATGTGCTCAAATACTTCAATTGAGTCAAAATCGTTTAGTTTTATTAATTCTCCCAAGCGCATAAGCTCTATTTGAAGCTGCGGGTTAACAGTATCTTTATTGTGAGATGTGTTGAAGTCATTTAATAGTAATGTTCGGATAGATTTCCTTACAACTTCTAATTCCTCTATTATTAATAGTGCATCCTTATCAATGTCGTAATCATACTTCTGATTTTCTAAGCCCTGTTGAATTCGTTCTGCAAGCACTGATACTCCAACTGCACCAATATTTGCTGAACTCCCTTTTAAGGTATGAGTTAATCGAATGGATAATTCCAGGTCCTTATTTTGTATCGCTGTCCTCAAATCTGATATGAAATTGGCATGATCCGTCAAGAAAAATTGCAGCAGCTTGCAGTAAATCTCTGGTTTGCCATTAATACGTACGAGTGCTTCTGCAATTTCTAATCCAGGAAGTACATTGGGGAGAGTAGTATTTTTGATATGCATTTCTGTTATTAGCTCTAGGTTCTGGTCAGCTGTAGTTGCTATCTCATCCAATCCTTCTATCGTCTTGTCTTTACCAATCATTTTTTTAATCAGCATCAACATATTGACTGGATTAAAGGGTTTTGAAATATATTCATTCATACCCGCTTTCCATACCTGTTTGCTCACACCTTTTACTATATCCGCAGACATTGCAATAATCGGTGTCCTTTGATCAAAACATCTGATCCTCATGGAAGTATCATAACCATTAAGTACCGGCATGTGCAGATCCATTAATATAATATCATAGACGTTACCTGCCTCAAGCATCTTAAGTGCTTCCATTCCGTCTTCTGCAGTATCTACTTCTATTCCAGCTTGATTCATCATTTCATAGGATACCTGTTGATTAATTTTATTATCTTCCACTAACAACACTTTGGTATTCACGAACTGAATCTTAAGTTGAGATTCCTGTATCACTGTCTCTTCATATTGATCTCTGTCCTCATAATCAAATTCAGCTTCAAAATAAAATATACTGCCATTCCCTAACTCGCTGGAAGCAGAAATCTCTCCTCCCATTAAATAAGCAAGGCTTTTACAAATGGATAACCCAAGACCCGTACCGCCATACTTTCTGGTTATTGTAGTGTCTCCTTGAGAAAATGGGTTAAATATCTTATCAATCTGCTCCTGACTCATACCAATCCCTGTATCTCTCACTTCTATCCTTATATGTGCCTTTTTCAAAGTCTTAGATACTAGAATTAAGCTAATATGAACTCCACCGTTATGAGTAAATTTTACAGCATTATTTGCTAAGTTTAATACAATCTGATTAATGCGATTTGGATCACCAACTAGAATAGAAGGTACTCTCTCATCCACACTGATACTTAAATCAATTACTTTTTCAAAAGCTTTGGGTTTCATAATACTCTCTATATTGTGGAGAATTTTACGAATATCAAAATGTGTGTATTCGAGTTCAATCCGATTGGCTTCAATTTTAGAAAAATCCAAAATGTCATCAATGGTATTCAATAAATTCTGTGCTGAAATCTCTGATTTAATCAGATAATCCAATTGCTTTACCGACAAACTGGTATTCTTAAGGAGATGATAGAACCCAATCACTGCATTTAAAGGCGTTCTTATCTCATGGCTCATATTAGCAAGAAATTCACTCTTATATTGACTTGATCGTTCAGCAGCATCTCTTGCCTCATTTAATTCTCTTTCCAGCTTAATACGCTCTTGAATCTCTTCCTCTAATCCAGAATTTAATTCTTCCAGTTGAGAATTCACTCGAATTAATTCCAGGGTTCGTTCCTGAACTTTATCTTCTAGTACCTTGTTTAACTGCAGAATTTCCTCTTCAATCAATTTTTGCTCCGATATATCCTGAAGAGTTCCCAAATAACAAATAGGTAACTGATTATCATCGATTTGATAGAAGTAATTATGCCTGATATATATAATTCTACCAGATTCCAGCAGCAATCTACACTCGAAGGTACCAGTTTCTTTGGTTCTTATAAATTCGTCATGTACCTTACTTACAAAGTTACGGTCCTCGGGGTGGATAACCTTCAATAAGGCGGAGAAGGATACATTTGCGTCCTCCCATTCAATCATGCGCATCATTTCATCTGATAATTTAAATTCGTGGGTAATCAAATCATATTCCCAGTGTCCCGTTTTTGAAATTCGTTGGGCTTCTTTTAATCTGTATTCGTTCTTTTTTAATTCAATTTCAATTAACATCAGTTCTGTAACATCATTGGCATAGACAGAAATGGATATCAAATTATTATTCTTATAAATTGGTGTAATGTATAATTTTAAATAGCGATTACCTTTAATTGTCCTATAGTCTGTGTAAAAAGCACCGTCCTTTATGGCTTTGAGATACATATTTGTCCAGGAAATAACACCTATTTCTGGCATAATATCCTCTAGTTTTGCATTAACGCAAACGATAGTACCGTAGTTGTTATATATAAAATCTTTTAAGGTTTTATTATAAATCTGCATTCTAAATTCAGGGTCAACGGACCATATCATATCCTGTGAATTGTCAAAAACAGCTTTTAAATTATGTGAAAGAATCTCTGCTTCGGTTAATTGATGAAATAGCTCTTTCATAATATAGTTTTTTTCCGTAATGTCAATACCAATGCCAAAGAAACACTCAACCTCTTCCTCTGCATTTAATACGGAACAGGAATACCATTCCACCAGGCGAATCATTCCGTCTTTGCATAGTATTTTATTCTGTGAAATGTAGTGCGATATCTTCTTATTCTGAATTTCTTTGAATAACTCTCCTACACTTTGCCTATCCTCAGCATATACAAAATTATCAACATAGTTGAGATACTGCAATTCCTGCATACTCTTGCCAATCATATTCTGCATATAATAATTCATATATCGGATAGTTCCATCCGTATTAATCATAACTAGAAAGGTCGGCAGCGTGTTAATAATTGCACTGTTAAGATTTCTCTCCTGAAGAAGTTGATGAGATAATGCTTTCAGCTCTGAAATATCCCGTAAGATATAAATTCTGTTATCCTTTTCTTTCCCTTCAATAATATCAAATTCAAGATCAAATCTCTTACCCTCTAATGTAATTCCAATACCATAATAGGAATTTGATACATGGTCTGTTGGAGCAGTATGAATAAGAATAAGATCACCAATATCAATTCCCTGTAAATCTGTTGAATTGTTACCAAACATGCTTTTAAATGATGCATTAGCATATTGAATATTTCCCCCACTAACAAATACAACTGCTTCCTTCATATTCTCAATAATTCTTTTGTAAACATCCATAGAAAGATCCCCATTGATCTCGTTATGTTTTGTCATATGCAAGCTGCTCCCCTTCATTGAAAATGATATTGAATACATAATAATATTATAACACAAAAATTGGTAAATACATCTTTATTCCATTACTTTCTAATAGAAAAAGATGTATTCCAACCAGCGCTATAAGCCAGAAGGTAATACATCCTCAACTTGAATCGTTACATTATTTTATTGTTTTTAAATAAACAGCCACTGCTTTCCAGTTATCCATAGGTTGATAGATTAAGATGTTATTTACTAATTTTACTGCAACTTCATTGTCAGAGTATATCTGGCTTATCTCGTAAGATATATTCTCGGGTAGCTCAATTCCACACTCCTCAATATTCAATTGATTATCAAAGATATGAAACACAGCATAGGCATCACCATTATTACCTATACGTAAAATCCCCTGCCAGCCTTCTAAATGACGATAGCTTCCCAGTGTTGTGCCAAACCAATAGGTTTTCCCCTCT
>JAFACO010000154.1 GCA_023425485.1 Bacillota bacterium | reverse complement strand
GATCATTTATTATCGAAGTAACCATAAGAAACCCTTTTTCAGCGTTCCAATATCTTTGATACAAAGCATTGATATCAATACTTAGTTTCTTAATTTCTGAATATATCATATCCTTCATTCCATAAAGACGTATTTCTTTTGCAATCGTTATATCCATCGGTAAGTTCCAAGCCATATATTCCATCTTCTGACTAACATCCATCATCTCATAATGCATCTTGATATTTTTCTCATTCATACTTCTAGATAATTTAGCGTATATGATGACTAGTAGGATAAGAAAGAAACTTATCAACACAAAAGAACCCGTTTTAGATACAAGAATACCAAGGATACCCTCTGCCTGAATTTCTTTGATGCAAAGTTGAAATAAGACTCCCAGCGATACCAAAAAGCCTACAATCCCAGTCAAGAAATTATAGAAGCTTAGCATATACATACCAAATCCTCCATTCCTGGAGACGTTGTAATCTGCTGCCTGGAATTCTTCCAGATTCTCTTTATCCTCAAAGGTGGCATTATCAAGAGAAATAGCTTTCAATAAGATCCTGGAATTACACAATCGATTGATTGTCATACTTTTCCCTTCCAGTATTTTTTGAACATAGCTGCCAATAACTCCTATAACCAGAGTTATTAATAACATACCCGCTGTTTGAAACACTGCCTGCTTCCACAGTTTCAGGATTAAAGCATCTATAATATAAGAGCCTCCAACAATTATAATAAAGGGTTCTGATGCTTTGATTATCGCAGCTAATAGATAGATTGGTATCATATGTTGGTCAAGGGAGTGAATCATCTTTAACAGTTTAATTGCTTTATGAATTTCTTTAAATCCCTGCTTCATTCTTTTCTACCTCCCGCTGATAGTAATGAGATTGTATTCGATACATATCTGCATATTTACCCTCCATCTTGATAAGTGCTTCATGATTTCCTTCTTCCACAATCCGCCCCTGCTCCAAGAATAGGATTCGATCACAAAAACGTGTAGAGCTCAAACGATGGGAGATAAATATCGATATTTTATCCTTACATAAATTAGAATACTCTTCATAAAGTTCACTTTCTGCGATTGGATCTAAGGCAGCGGTTGGTTCATCCAGAACCAAGATAGGCGAATCTTTATACAATGCTCTGGCTAACATCAATCTCTGCGTTTCTCCTCCAGAAAGTTTTATACCTGCTGGGTCAAGTATCTTCGTTAAAGTAGTATGAATTCCATTCGGCAGAGTTTGCACCTTATCCCATAACTTAGCTTGTTCTAAGCTTTCTATCACCTTCTCCTCATCATAATGATTCATATGTATTACTCTGGAATCTGCTGCTGCAAAAGCCCGACTGTATCTGTTCTGATTAGTATCCTCCTCCATTGTTAGTTGTTCTGAAGCAGTCCAGGTACATGATATATTTTTAGCTATGGAAAACGGAAGTACCTGGACTTCTTGAAATAAAATGGATATGCAACGGTAATGTTCCTCTTTGCTCATGGTTGCTATATCCCTTCCATCGATTAGGATACGCCCTCCTCTCAAAGGATATAGACCACACAAAAGTTTCATCAAGGTAGTCTTTCCAGCTCCATTCATACCTACTAAGGCTAACTTCTCTCCTGCCTTTAAACTAAGAGAAAAATGTTCAAAGATTAGTTGCTCTCCATATCCAAAGCTGATATCCTCAAAGGTAATGCTATGACAGGCTTTCGGTAACAATACCTCCATTTGGTCCATATCTTCCTTCTCTTCTCCCACATACCCCCAAAACATGGAGATTCTGTCACTGATTTTACGTAGGTAGGTATAACTTTCTACAATCTGACTAATCCAAGTCCCAAAACCAGCCACAATTCCTAGATATAAAATAAATTCAGCAATCTCCAGCTTGCCCTGCATTAATTGATAGATTAAAAATCCATATGCAATCCCATCACGAAAGAAGGAGGTAATATACATAACGATATTTCCATAATAATGGTGTTTCTGCACATCACTATAGATCTTAGTTGCTTCCTTCGTATTCTGACTTAATGCTTTTTTAAACCAATGATGCATATGATACATACGAATATCTTTTGCTTTTTGAGTATTTATGGATTCTTTTTTTAAATACCAAAACCGACTGCTATTCTCCCAAAAACCTTCCATATGATTAAATTCATACCGTATCGCCCTTAGCTTTGCATAACAATTTATCACAGCAGTAAGAATCAATAGCACTAATAGGATTGGATGAAGCTTTGCTGCATAGAAAGCATATAAGATAAATCCACCTAAATTAATCACCAGGGCACTACTATAAATGTATAATCCTTTTACTCCAGCGTAATGGCTCATACCATCCCCTTGGTTCAAACAGCCAATCACTTCCCATAATCTCTCCCGCTGCTTTCCCTCCTCAAATTGCAGGATATCACAGGCTAATACCTTTTTTTCAAATCTTCTCCAATATTGTATGTCACTGATCATACTACCCATCTTATCGAATTTATGATGTGAATAAGTGCGGATTAAATTTAATACAGTAACAAGTCCAATCCATACTATGATTTCTAAGAGCAGTTGGATAAGATCAACTCTTTTTTGTAATAGTTGTATCACCTTAGCTGGAATTAGAATAAGTAAAAACGGAACGATAATTTGCGTTGTAATATCAAGCACCAAATATATATAATTCCTATAACCCATGATTTTCATATCTGTCAGTGCACGTTTTAAATTAGTCCATAACGAATACTGCTGCTGAATTTCTTCCCTGTCTAACATAGTGTGAGTCTCCTTTTTTGAACTATTATAGGTTTCATAAATCAAAAAAACCGTTTTGTTCACGAAAAGGCATATTTCGTACACAAAACGGTGCTGTTTTTACTTAATCTAATGGTATCATAATCTCACTGGCAAACACTCCGGGTTCATTTTTCAAATTCAGATACCCTTCATATTTATCCACCGTAAGTTTCACACGCTTCATACCATGCCCATGCTCTCCGCGCTTATCACTAATATAGTTTTTCTGTTGAAATGTAAGCTCCTCGTCTGCTGAGTTTAGGATAGAAAAATAAAACTGGCTATGTACAATATCGCTATAAATTCTTATAAATCTTTTTTCTTCCTCCAAGGGTTCACAAGCTTCCATGGCATTATCCAAGAGATTTCCAAGCATTACGCATAGATCAACATCAGATATACTTAGGTATTCAGGCATCATTACCTTACATACAACAGGAATGTTACGATTACTTGCCAAGGTAAGTTTGGAATTGAGAATGGCATCTACCATTAGGTTACCGCTTCGTACCAAATGATCTACCTTTTTTAAATCCAACTCTAATTGCTGCAGATAGTCTTCGACACAGTCATACTGATGTAAAGAAAGATAAGCCTTGATTGACTGGATATGATTATGATAATCATGACGCCAGCCACGCATATTCAAATATACCGACTTTACCTCCTCATAATGATGCAGCATGATTTGATTTTGAAATTCAGAGGTATTCTTTACAAAACTTTGGGATAAGTCATGGTATAAAGTTTCTAACACTAAGAGTAAAACAAAGATAGCCACGAGCATTAATATCCCGTAGCCTCTCTGCCCCAGATAAAAGAACAGGAGTGCTAAGAAAAGTACTCCTGCATATACTACGGGCTTTCTCCTCCTATTCAACCAAAGGATGAGAAGATAAATCGCAGGAAAAAAAAGAATCGGAAACAACTGAAGTGCATTCCCTCCTCCAAGAATCCCAATAACACTCCAAAGTAATATGAAAACTCCAATCTGCACTAAACAATAAGACCTAACATGTCTATAATCCTTGGTATAAAATAAGATATATAAATCTGCCAAACACAGAATGCATAGCCAGCCTATTACAACAACCTGGTAATAATAGGTTACTCCCACTAATAAAGCCATCAGTAATAACAGGATTACCTTACTTGTTATTTCTTTTGTCAACGGAAACATCCATACCGAACACATAATAATTCCTAACAAAAAGAAGAAACTCGCTATTAACATGAAGCCGTCTCCTCTCGAAAATGACAATTAATAAATGCTTCACTGATCTCCTTATGTTTTCCTTTAGGAATTAAAAGCCTATCCCCATTCAACAAAGTGATTTCCTTTGTGGTAATCCTCTCAATCCCCTGCAAATTTATGATATCACTACGATTAATTTTTAGGAAATGTTGTTCCGATAGTTCCTGTTCTAGTTCCTTCATGCTCTTTTTCATTCTATAATTGCTATCTGCAGTCACCAACTTAACATAATGACCATCGCCTTCCACCCGAAGGATATGATTCTTTTTAATTTTGATTAATTCTTTGTCCACACGCAGTATTAGAAGTTCCTCTTGTTTGCTGCATTCCTCAACTGCTTTGCCAAGGCAAGCATATAACTTCTCCTTCTCAAACGGTTTTAGCAAATAATTGATTGCATTCACCTGAAAGCCTTCGTAGATATATTCTGTCATTGCTGTAATAAAAATTATAGACAAGCCTTCATTCTTACTCCGAAGATACTTTGCAAGAGCAATCCCATCCATACCCTCCATCTGGATATCAAGAAGTGCTATGTCTATATCGCTATTTAAATCATACTGGAACATAAGTTGCTGTGCATTATTATATTCCTGGATATTAACTGGGATTTTTCTATCCAAAAAGTATTGGCGCACACATGTTACAACCAACGCTCGTTGAACCTCTTCGTCATCACAAACCGCAATTTTCATAGTAGCCTCCCTATATCTCAACCGATAAATAAGTCCCATTATAACATACGCTGGGAGCTTTTATCCAAATTAATCGAAATATTTTTCCTTATCATATATCCACTAAAGAAGGATGTCTAGTCTATGTTCCATAATAATCGGTGTTCTAAATAACTTCTACTAATTTAAAACAATTACCAAGACAAAAACGAACCCAAAACATTGCTGTTTCGGGTTCGTTCACATTTAAATAATTCTATAAATACAGTCTCCTGTACTCAACTACATCCTCTTAATAAGACAACAAGTACTAGCCCTATACCACCGAGAATTAATGAGGCTTTACCAAAATTACTAAGAGATTCGTTCCCACTTCCAAACGCCAAGTAAAACAAAGTAATTATATTTACAATTGGTATTGCTAATAAAATCAAAACACCTATCCACGTACCAAGTGAAATACCAGCATCTCCAGTAGCATAAACAACATTATTATCTGGTCCAATACCAGTATGTCGTACCTTCTCTTTGGCTCCGGTATATACATCCTCTTTTATTATTGCATCAGATAATGTGCTGTTGCAATTAGAGCATATCATTGCTGAACTACTATTAATCTCATGACAATTCCTACATTCTTTTTTACTCATTTCCCACCCCAGGTTATCATCCCATAAATTTTATTAAATTTCAATTGCTGGCGCTTTTATTCGCTGCACTCCATCCATCTAGACTTACCATTTTAACTAAATAATCAAAATAATTTGTATTCTTTATATAATAGTACTTTACCTTATCATTGTTTACATGTTTCACAAATAAATCTTTGCTGCCTGTAGGATATAGCTCCATCAAAAAGCCATCCTCAAAGCGTAGAGTAACAGGTTTCTCATCTGGTGTTTTATCAGCAGAAGTAAATTCTACCATCTTATCTGAAACTGTATCCCATATAGGAAACCGGTTTTCATAGGTTATTTCAACAATTTCGCCGTCATATTCTCCATACATTGCCAAATCATTATTCCCGGTATGCGTTGAGACTTGATTATATATTACATTACATTGATAACTAAACATAAGTGCTTTAACTATAATGGCAATTATGACAAGTAATACCGAAATCCCCAGGATACTTAAAATCACCCATTTGTTAGTTCTAAATCTATCTGCAGCAAGCTTCATTAACTTATTACCTCCAATATAGTTTTATTCTACTCCTAATAATCTCTTGTATTTAGACTTGTGAGACCTCTACCCCTTTCATTAATGCCTTTACCTTCCCCTGTTGCCGAATTAAATTCTTTTTAAAAAGAAGTACTCTGAAAAACCATCTATTTCATTCTTGTAATGACCTACTTGTTCATATCCTAATCTTTCATAAAACTCTTTTCCTTGCCAATCAAAGGTATCAAGTCTTATCATATTAGCACCGATTTGCTGTGCTCTTTTTTCCATCTCTTTTACTAAAAGTCTTCCAATGCCTTGATTACGATAAGCTTCATCCACGTAAAGTGTAGATACATATAAAATGCGAAAGGCAGTCATACAAGCATTAATACCACCAACCAGCTTTTCACCAATCCTGGCACCTATCTGTATATTGCCTTCCATTTTAAAAGATATGTGTTTTAAATCATATTCTTCAAGATTGTTTTCTATCTCTTGGATTTGGTCATCATTTATATCTAGTATCTTAACCTCCATTGTATTCTCCTTAGTTTGTCTTTTTAATACATTATTAAATATTACATTTATCTTATTAGGTTTGTTATTTTCTGTCAATTGTATTTTGATTAAAGTTTAATTAGAATTTAATCACAATAGATTCATAAATTTTAAACACAAAAAAACCCAAAACATTGCTGTTCCAGGCTTCTAGTTATTCCTATTCAATTGACTAAACTCTACACACGAAAATGTACATCCATTTGAGAACGTTTTTTGTTCTCTTAACTGCAAACCATATTAGGTCAAGCCCTCGACCTATTAGTAACAATCAGCTGCATGCGTTACCGCACTTCCACCTTTGTCCTATCTACCTTGTCGTCTTCAAGGGGTCTTACTAGCTTGTG
>JAFACO010000538.1 GCA_023425485.1 Bacillota bacterium | reverse complement strand
GTGCAGGACTTTGCTAAGGCCGCTCTGTTTGCGGAGCATCCCATTGACCTGGGTACCCGCTGTACCGTATTTATGAATTCCAAGGTAAAACAGGCACAGAAGGAAGGCGCTACTGTTGCTGACATTTCAGCTGGATTAGCTTATTCTGTTATAAAGAATGCTTTATATAAGGTTATAAAGATTACTAACCCGAAAGATCTTGGTACAAAAATGGTAGTACAGGGTGGTACCTTCTACAATGATGCAGTGCTTAGAAGCTTTGAAACCGTTTCAGGCTGTACTGCTGTAAGACCTGATATTGCTGGTATCATGGGTGCCTTTGGTGCTGCTCTCATAGCACGGTCACATTATGAAAATGAAGAAACTACGATGCTAACTATTGATCAAATCAATGAGTTAACCTTTGATACCACTCTGGCAAGATGTAAACGTTGTACCAACAACTGCGTCCTGACAGTTAATAAATTCACTGGTGGCAGACAGTTTATCTCTGGAAATCGTTGTGAACGTGGTCTGGGTAAAGAAAAGAATGTTGATAATATTCCTAATCTCTTTGATTATAAATTACAACGTTATTTTGATTATCCTTCCTTAGCAGAGGATCAGGCAAAGAATGGTACCGTTGGTATTCCAAGAGTTCTAAATATTTATGAAAACTACCCTTTCTGGCATACATTTTTTACAAAATTAGGTTACCGTGTTGTTCTATCCCCTGTCTCAAGTCGTAAGATTTATGAGCTGGGAATTGAATCCATCCCTAGTGAATCAGAATGTTATCCAGCAAAACTCGTACATGGACATATCAAATGGCTGATCAATCAGGATATTAAGTACATATTCTATCCTAGCATACCATTTGAACGCAAGGAAGTTTGTGGAACGAATAATCATTATAATTGCCCTATTGTCACCTCTTATCCTGAAAATATTAAGAACAATATGGAGGAATTACGTGACTCCTCCATCGTATTTGATAATCCCTTCCTTTCCTTTGAAAGTGAAGAAATATTGGAAACCCGTTTAATCGAATTGTTTGGTAAAAACAATTCAACCGTTAACGAAGTAAAAGATGCCTGCTCTGCTGCCTGGAAGGAACTCGAAAAGGCTAGAGAAGATATGCGTAAAAAGGGCGAAGAGACCATCACATATCTAAAAGCAAGTGGAAGAAAAGGAATTGTACTTGCAGGACGTCCCTACCATGTTGATCCTGAAATCCATCATGGTATTCCAGAACTGATTAATACTTATGGCGCCGCTGTTTTAACCGAGGATGCTATCTCCCATTTAGGTGAAGTTGATCGTCCTACCATAGTTATTGATCAATGGATGTATCATTCCAGACTCTATGCTGCTGCCTCCTATGTACGGACACAGCCTAACCTTGAGCTTATACAGTTAAATTCCTTTGGCTGTGGACTTGATGCCGTAACTACCGACCAAGTTAATGATATTCTTACGAAATCAGGTAAAATATATACTGTATTAAAGATTGACGAAGTAAATAACCTGGGTGCTGCAAGAATTCGTATTCGTTCTCTCTTGTCTGCAATAAGAGACCGTGAGAATAAACATGTGGAATGCCAGCTCTCCTCTTCAGCTCATCATAGAGTAATATTTACAGAAGAGATGAAAGAAAATTACACAATTCTTGCTCCTCAAATGTCACCCATCCACTTTGACTTGCTGGAACCAGCGCTTAAAGCCGGTGGCTACAACGTGGTGGTGTTACCAAATGATAATCGTAAAGCAGTTGATGTTGGTCTGCAATATGTGAATAATGATGCCTGCTTCCCTTCCTTAATGGTTGTTGGTCAGATTATGGATGCGTTATTATCCGGTAAATATGATTTAAACAAAGTGGCGGTCATGATTACTCAAACCGGTGGTGGATGTCGTGCTACCAATTACATTGGTTTTATACGTAGAGCCTTTGAAAAGGCTGGAATGCCTCAAATTCCTGTAATCTCTTTAAGTGCTTCAGGATTAGAGAAAAACCCAGGCCTCAAAATAACTCCTAAATTATTAATTGGAGCTATGCAAGCCATTGTATATGGTGACGTATTTATGCGCGTGCTCTACCGCACCCGCCCTTACGAGAAGATACCTGGCTCCGCCAATGACCTTCATGCAAAATGGCGTGATAAATGTATTCAGAGTCTTGTCAACGGTGGAAAATGGAGTGAATATAAGAAAAACTTACGTCAGATGATTCATGAATTTGATACCTTAGAACTTCAGGAAGGCTTAGTAAAACCTCGTGTCGGTATTGTTGGAGAAATCCTTGTTAAATTCCTACCCTCTGCTAACAATTATCTTGTAGAGTTATTAGAAGCGGAAGGTGCAGAAGCAGTTGTACCGGATCTGCTCGATTTCTTCCTATATTCTGCTTATAATAATAACTTCAAAGTTAGATACCTTGGTAAAAAGAAAATGACAAAACACATTGGTAATCTTACCATCTGGGCACTTGAACAGTTAAGAGCACCTGCGAAGAGAGAATTAGCAAAGAGTAAACGCTTCACTCCTCCAGTTCCTATTAAAAAGCTTGCTGATTATGCTGATCCTGTGGTATCCATTGGTAATCAGACCGGTGAAGGGTGGTTTTTAACTGGTGAAATGTTAGAATTAATTCATTCCGATGTTAAGAATATTGTGTGTGCACAGCCGTTTGCATGTTTGCCAAATCATATTGTTGGTAAGGGAGTTATTAAAGAACTTAGGAGACAGCACCCAGAAGCAAATATTGTTGCAGTTGATTATGATCCTGGTGCCAGCGAAGTTAATCAGCTCAACCGAATTAAATTAATGCTTGCGACTGCAGTAAAGAATTTAGATAAGACGAATCAGGGTTAAAATAGAGTAATCGAACAATGATTTTACTGTTTCAAAAAGAGACATATCACCACCAATTAATGGGGGATATGTCTCTTTTTATTCATGACAAGTAAATCAACTTGTCGTTTCAGCTTGTTAATGCCTTGGTAAATTAAATCCCCATATAGCACCTTTATCAAGGTGTTTTATTATATTTCATCTTTATCCTCACTACTGTTTTCACAACCACAGGAAGAGGTCATAGTGTCCTTTGTCTTTTTTATGGAATCATTTTCTGAAAGCTCTTTTGAAAATTCCTGTGCAAAATTGGACCTGTAATTATTATAACTCACATTGTCTATTGTCTTTTCTTCCTTTATCTTACCAGTTGCCTTCATAATGATATAGATAAGGGCATAGAGCACCGCCATTCCTATTCCTGCTAACAATCCTGCGGTTTGTCCAGCAATGAATGGCATACTGCCGATAATTGCAATGATACTAATTAATGCAATCCAAGAGGTGTAGGGAAATCCAGGCATTTGACATTTTCCATTAGGAGGACACCCATTGCATCTACGAAACTTAATATGTGTTGCCATAATAGCACCATAGGTTAATAAGGTCGCAAATCCACCGGAGCTAATTAAAAATAGATACACTCTGGGAAAGAACAATCCCGCTCCTAATCCAATTAACATGCAAAAACCAGAAAATAAGATTCCTTTATAAGGTACATCCTTTTTATCCTGTAACCATAGAGGAGCATGTTTTTCATCTGCCATAGAACGCATCATTCGTCCAAGACCAAACATAGAAGCTAACATAGTAGATAAAATTGCAGTTACCAAGATAAAATTTATTACTGCGCCAGCCCAGCCCATGCCCCATCTACTTAGGGCTGCAACCATTGGGCTTACTTCCTCTGAAAGTTCGGCGGTTGGTATTAAAGGTAGTAAAACTATCATGGACAGAATATAGAGGCCCACAAGGCTCACCACGGTAAATAAAATTGACCGTGGAATCGTTTTATGCGGGTCCTTTGCTTCTGAAGAGGCCAAACCAATAATCTCAAAGCCTGCATAGGAGAAGATTACAATCATCATACTTCCTGCAATGCTCTTAATTCCTCCCGGCATAAAGGACTCATTTCTTAATTCACCAGCACCTAAAGCTCCTCTTCCACCAATTAACCCTACAATCAATAAGAGGGCTATTACAATGAATGCTACTACTGCAAATACCTTAACAATTGCAAGGCTGCTTTCTAATTTACTTAACTTACTGGCACCGAGAAGATTTACTAAGGTTACAACAA
>JAFACO010000529.1 GCA_023425485.1 Bacillota bacterium | reverse complement strand
TAACCGGCATCATGGAGGTTGAATATGTATATAATTGATTTTAATAAGCCCTGCCGGATGCACTTTATTGGTATCGGCGGGATAAGCATGAGCGGATTTGCTGAATATTTACATACCCTTGGCTTTGTTATAAGTGGCTCTGATGCACATCAAAGCAGTATTACCGACCATTTAAGTTCTTTAGGAATTACTTTCTACTTAGGGCAGAGAGCTTCTAATATAACTTCTGATATCGAAGTTGTTGTTTACACAGCGGCTATTTCGGAAGATAATGAGGAATTTATGGAAGTAAAACGTCTTAACCTTCCCATACTTTCCCGTGCCGAAATGATTGGTCAGTTAATGCTGAACTACGGTAATGCAGTTACTGTATCTGGTACTCACGGTAAAACAACAACTACTTCCATGGTATCGCAAGTCTTTATGGATGCTGAACTAGATCCTACTATTTCTGTAGGTGGCATGCTAGATGTCATTGGCGGAAATATTCGTATGGGTAAATCGGAACACTTTATTATAGAAGCTTGTGAATACACCAACACCTATCATCAGTTTTATCCAAAACGTGCCATTATCTTAAATGTGGATGAGGATCACTTAGACTTTTTTAAAGATCTTGATGATATTTATCATTCCTTTCATACTTTTGCAAAACGAATTCCCAAGGATGGTCAATTATTTATTAATGGTGAGATTGACCGCTACGAAGAGATTATTAAAGACTTAGAATGCGAAGTATTTTCCTATGGAATTATTGATTCAAAATATCGTACCAACATAAAATCATATGATTATGCAGCTGATCAAATAGAGTTTAGCCGTCAATGTATTAGCAGCTTTAACTTCTATATAAAGGGAGAATATGTTGACCGCATTGAATTGAACGCAATTGGTGTTCATAATGTATCAAATTGTCTCCCTGTTATAGGTCTTGCCCTACAGGTTGGGGTCCCAATAGAAACAATAAAGAAAGCTATGATTTCTTTCCACAATTCAAAACGACGCTTTGAATATAAAGGGGAAATTGGCGGTGTATCCATCATTGATGATTATGCACATCACCCTACTGAAGTTGTTGCTACCTTAACAGCAGCAGAGGTTTATCCCCATAATACGCTATGGTGCGTGTTCCAACCACACACATATTCTCGTACAAAACAGCATTTGACGGAATTCGCCGAAGCCTTGTCATATGCTGACAAAATAGTGCTTGCAGATATCTATGCAGCACGTGAAAAGAACCCAGGAGATATATCTTCTAAGGATTTACTAAGGGAATTAGAAAAATTAGGTAAGGAAGTATATCATTTTAGCTCCTTTGACGAGATTGAAAACTTTTTATTACAAAATTGTATGAACGGTGACCTGTTGATAACTATGGGTGCCGGAGACATAGTTTCCGTGGGAGAAAATCTTCTAGGAATGTAGTTATCCACATTATCCACAGTATTATCAACAATTTGGTTGATAACTGCTGTGGATATTTTTTTGTCGAAATTTTATTCTACAAATATAGTGTTTAGATTTTAACAAGGCTTGATTTTACGTATGTTCTTGTTTATTTTACATTTTTTTACATCATTTGACTTATATTCCATCCACTTTATCCACATTATCCACGTTGGATAAATATGTCCAAACCCCTGAAAATAGGCTATTTGCAGATGAAATTATCTATGCTATAATGTTGCTGGCATCACTTTGCCAGCTATATTTAGGAGGGAATTTATGAGTAATATATCACTACATGCTGAAGGCGTATCTGATGTTACTATCGTGCCGAACATCTTCATTGATCAATTTATGCCATCTGCAAACGGGGCGTATGTTAAGGTGTATTTATATCTTCTACGCTGCTTTTTAGGCAATCACCCCGAATTATCCATTTCCTCCATTGCCGATCGTTTAGAAGATACCGAGAAGGATATCTTGCGTGCCCTTGCTTATTGGGAAAAGCTGCAGCTCCTTACCTTAATTCGAAATGATCAAAAGGATATTATTTCTATTCATTTGGTTGATTTAAGTAAATTTCAAAATAGAGCTGTACCACTGGCAACTCCAGCACCAGAGCAGCAAGCAGATGAAATAGCAGTTACTGTCGTTACAGAAAAAAAACCTGCCTTACGACAGAATTATTCTCCAGAACAACTTGCACAGCTTGCGAATAATGATGAAATCAATTGGGCTTTACATATTGTTGAAATCTATCTGGATCGTCCGCTCAAACCTATGGATCTTCAACTTATTCTATACCTCTACGAAGAATTGCACTTTAAGCCAGAGTTAATCATGTTCCTTTATGAATATTGTGTTTCAAAGGGCAAGAAAAATGCTTCTTACATAGAGACCGTGGCAATCAGTTGGGCAGAGGAAGGTATTGATACCGAGGAAAAGGCAAAAGAAGCAACTACTGTTTACAACGATCACTTTAATGTTGTTAACAAAGCTTTTGGTCTTAAACGAGCACCCGGTCAAATTGAACGCCAGTACATAACAAAATGGGTTGAGGTATATGGTTTTGCTGATGATATCATTGAAGAAGCCTGTAACCGCACTTTATTAAGGACACAAAAGCCGGATTTTAAATATACCGACAAAATTTTAGAAACCTGGTTTAAGAAAAATGTGAAAACCCAGGCTGACATCACAAAAGTGGATGAAGATTTTTCAAAAGGAAACAAAACGAGTGAGGCAAGTAAGGTCGCTACCATGGTGAAACCTGCACCGAATAAGTTTAATCAGTTTCCTCAGAGGACTTATACAGCACAAGATTATGCTGAACTTGAAAAGAAGCTTTTGAATAAAGGCTTATAGGTTTTGAATTTTGTGAACCATGCCGTTGATTATATTCATGGAGGAAAACAAAGTGGCATTGAAGAATGAGCAATACAATCAGATATTGCGGGAATATGACAGCCGTCGTTTAAAAAATAAGCATTTACAGGACAAACGAATAAAAGAAGCATATGATCAAATTCCGGAATTAAAAGCACTGGAAGAGGAAATAATCAAGATATCGGCACAGAGTGGCCGCTTAGCTTTAAATGGTGATGATAGTGCTCTTGCAGTTCTTCGGGAACATTCTCACCAGTTGAAGCAGCAACAACAGGAATTGTTGATAAAGAATAGTTATCCTGCAGATTATTTGGACATGCCCTATCATTGTAACAAGTGCAAGGATACTGGATATGTTAATAACGAAAAATGCAATTGCTTTAAACAGGCCATCTCTGATTTATTGTACTCTGGCTCCAATATTAAAAGCATCCTATCCAATGAGAATTTTAGCAACTTTTCCTTCGCTTATTATTCCGATGATTACACGGATGAAACCCTTGGACTTTCACCTCTTTCCAATATGCAAAAAGTAGTTGCCAGCTGTAAGAATTTTATTCGTCATTTTAATAAACATCATGAGAACTTGCTTCTGCTTGGCAACACAGGTGTCGGAAAAACCTTTCTCGCAAATTGCATTGCTAAGGAATTGCTGGACCGTGGTAACACAGTCATCTATCTCACTGCCTTCCGCTTATACGATATTCTTGAAAAATATAAATTTAGCCGAGATGAGGATTATTCATATGAAGCTTCCAACCAGTTTGAATACATTCTAACCTGTGATTTACTAATTATTGACGATCTCGGTACCGAGCTTAATAATGCTTTTACAAATTCGCAATTATATCTTATCATAAACGAACGTTTATTAAGACGTAAGTCTACGGTAATTTCAACGAATTTGTCCTTAACAAATATTAATTCCAATTATGGGGAACGAATTTTTTCCCGTATTGTAAGCAGCTATAATATTCATCGTATTATAGGCAAGGACATTCGTCTACATAAGGCGGTCAATAGTACTAATCCATAACAAATGTCGAAAATCGTCTTGACGAATCAATGGTAATAATGGTATAACTTTAATGGCTTTTGAAACCAATTCTTTAAATTCATGGAGGGACATTTCATGTCAAAGCACGAGAAAATTGTTGAAACAATTCCTGTAGGACCTCTTGGTATTATTGCACTAGAAAGCAGTAATTCCTTAGGACAACGCGTGAATGACTATTTAGTTGAATGGCGCGATGCCAGAGAGAGCGAGCATAAAGGTACGATTGCTTTTTCCGGCTATCAAAGAGATTCATTTTTATTAAAGGCTTGCTGCCCTAGATTTGGCACTGGCGAAGCAAAAGGTCAAATCAAAGAATCTGTTCGAGGTGTTGATTTGTACCTGTTGGTAGATGTTACAAATTACAGCTTAACCTATACTGTATCCGGACATCTTAATCATATGTCACCCGACGACCATTATCAGGATTTAAAAAGAATTATTGCCGCAGTTGGTGGAAAAGCTAGAAGAATAACAGTTATTATGCCTTACCTTTATGAAGGCAGACAACATAGAAGAAGTTCCAGAGAGTCTCTTGACTGTGCTCTTGCTCTTCAAGAATTGACCCAGATGGGTGTTGACAGTATCATTACCTTTGACGCCCATGATCCAAGAGTTCAAAATGCCATCCCTCTATCCAGCCTTGAAACAGTAGCTCCTAATTATCAATTTATCAAAGCACTGCTTCATAATGTACCTGATCTTAAGCTTGATGCGGAACATATGATGATTATCAGCCCTGATGAAGGCGGAATGTCAAGAGCAGTATATTATGCTAACGTATTAGGTCTTGATATGGGTATGTTCTATAAGAGACGTGACTTCACTAAGATTGTAAACGGCCGTAATCCAATTGTTGCACATGAGTTCTTAGGCACAGATATTGAAGGAAAAGATGTATTAATCGTTGATGATATGATATCTTCCGGTGAAAGTGTATTAGATGTTGCTCATGAATTAAAGAAGAGAAATGCAGGCAGAATCTTTGTTGCCTCCACCTTCGGTTTATTCACCAATGGATTTGCTAAGATTCACGAAGCCTATGAAAATGGTTTAATTCACGGTATTCTTACTACCAATCTTATCTATCAGACGCCTGAGCTTTTAACAAAGCCTTGGTATATCAATGTAGATATGAGCAAATATGTCGCTTTAATCATTGACACATTAAATCATGATGATAGCATTAGTGGCCTTCTCAATCCTGTGGCTAGAATTCAAAACATCATGAAAGAGTACAAGCAGGGTGAATATGCAGCTGATATAGTAGAATAAATAATTATAGATAATAAATAGATAAGAGAGAAGGTTGACTTCTATATACACCATTTACCGTTGTATATAGAAATTAACCTTCTCTCTTTTCGTTAAAATATTCCTGTGATATAAATTTAAGTATCGTTTTCCATGATTATTCTATTACTCTATCCTTTAAATCTTTTATATGAGAACTTGCTTCATAATTTCAATACCAATGCGTTTACCAATGGCATTTAATACCCCTTCTCTTTTTTCCTTTAAAATTCCTGCTTCATCCTTTGCTAGAATGTAAATATAGAAAACAGGCAGATAATCAGAATCCAGCTGAAGAATATCTGCAATACCACTGATATCTTTTAAGGTACAAATTGCACCCTTATGGTTATAAAAATAGATTGGCGAATCTAATCCAATTGAAATCCTTTTAAATAAAGTGACTGAATCATAGATTTTTAGATTGCTATCTATATGATTTGTTTCATCGCGAACAATATCGCTGATTATCTGCTTTAAGCTCTCGATTTGCATTTCTTTACTATGCCTTGAAATAAATGATAAAACAAATCCAGATGAACTTTTTGTCACATTCTCTAGCATTTGCTGAATTAGCTCTGTGGACTTATTCTGACTAAGCAAATCATTTTGTTTGGCCAGAAATGCTTTTATCTCATCTTTGAGTTTCATTATTTCATGCTTCACCGCATCGTCAATAATCTTAAAATTTTCACTCCGCTTTATTAAAGAATGATACCGCTTACTACTACGCAATAATTCCGCTAGCCTTTGTGCCAATACAAATTCTCTGGTACCTTCCATAATCTCTTTATTATGATAATATTCTGTATAATAAATCTGCCTCAATACAGTGGTCAACCAGGAATCATTCCACTGGGAAAGTGCATTTGCTTTGATTGCTGACTTTTTATCGCCCAATGGGAACCAGAGTCCTGAAATGTCAAAAGGAATTAATACCTCATTGTCCTGCTGCTTTTCCAGTCCATCTTCGTTTAAATATTTTATCACCAGCTCTTTTACGATTCCCTCGAGAATATAATCAGATTGAATGACTCTATGATGATATACAATATCTTTATAGCTATTATATCTACGCTTAACAAAATCCTCAACTGAACTAACTGCTTTTAATGGAACACAAAATAAGATATCTCCATTGTTAACAAATAACTGCATATCATTGATAATTCTGCTATACTCGATTTTACCGGAATCCTTTCCTGAGTTAATAACATCTCTCGTTACATAATCCAAACGGTCTCCATCTAAGCTAGAATCAATAATCCTATGCAGATGTTTGAATGCCCCTTCTTCAGAAAAAATCCTTTTTACGCTTTCTAATACAAGCAGTTCAAATAAATTTTCATTGTAACTTGAAGTATCTTCTGAAATTGATGCAATAATTTTGCTTAAAATACCCTCACTGATCTCGTCACCCATTTGTTCATGTAATTTCTTATTACCCTCAAAGTATTTCGACATGATTTCAATAAATTCTTTTGCATTTTTCTTTTCACTATTAGCTTTTTCTTTATACTCCATATAAACATCTTTTAAAGCAAACTCTACGATATGACTAAAGGGAGGATGTCCGATATCATGCAGCAAAGCTGCCGCTCGAATTGATTGAATGAGGGTAAGATGTATAATTTTATAATGGTCTGGGATATTATTCGGTATAAGTGAATGCCTCAACTTATCAAGCTCAATCCAGGGCATCTCCTGGGGTAGCTTACCGCCTAGTTTTTCTAAGCATACCTCTGTCTGCTGTGTTAAGTTATCTAAAATATCAGCATACTCTTTATCAAATATATCAAAGAATTCCATTAAAGTCGAATCTGTTGTATTCAGTAACGATTGGAAAAACATATCCGAGCAAAGTTTCATAGTTCCAATGGAGTGTTCAAATCGTTTGGTTCGATTCGTCGGAAACGTAAGATATAACGTCGAATTTTGATATACATCATGAAGACGATTAAATCCAATGGTTGAAACAATTCTTCTTTCATATTCCGTTAATGAAATTAATCCATGAATGGAATCGTTCAAATAAATGCCATTTTTCAAGTTTAGCCTCCTGTTGTTTTTATCTATAATAAAGTATCTCCATTATATTATCTGGTTTTCAGCATTATGTTTTTGGTTTTTAAGAAAAGATTATATGGTTACATAATTAATTATATGTGAAACGCATTTTTCTAATTCAAAATCTCTTCCTGGCCTTTCTTCACAAGCTAAAACGACAATTCGTTTCAATTGTCATAAATTAAATCTTCCTCGCTTAAGCCTTCTCCCTCAGAAGTACTATCCCCCTCTATAATTACACTGCCAGAGGTATCTTCCTTCTCAAGATTGTCCATGTCTTCCGGGTAGATTTCTTCCTCAGGTATTTCTTCACCTTCTATGCTATTATCTTCAGAATTATTTTCTTCCGAATTATTTTCTTCCGTATCAAGTCCTTCTTCCGAATTGTCCTCCTGATAATTATCTTCTTCCTCAAAACTATCCTCTGGACTAGTATCAATATCTGGTATCTCCGTTTCGATTCCTTCCTCATCGTTGCTTATTTCCTCTTCAGGAATCTCTTCTTCTATTCCATTTTCCTGTTCCGTGACGTCCTCTTCAGAATCTAATTCTTCCGCATTTTCCTCTTCCATACTTTCGTTTTGTTCTTCCTTTGGTCTCCAATCATAGAATAAAAAGTCCTTTGTCATAGAGATTGTATGCACCTGTTCCATAAAGTTATGCCAGATACCGCCCGGATATGAGGCTCCTCTTAAATCTGACAATGCCTTGGGCAAGTCATATCCTACCCATACACTGGTGGTATAATAAGGAGTATAACCAACGAACCATCCATCCTTCTGATCGTTTGTTGTACCAGTTTTACCAGCACTTATGGTATTTGAGAGACCAAGGCCCTTTCCTGTACCCCTTTTTATTACTCCAGTTAAGGTCTCTGTCATAATCCTTGCTGCATCTGCCTGATAAATCTGTTTCTCATCGATTTTATCACCAATAACCTCTTCTCCCTGAGAATCCATAATTCTTATAATACAAGTAGGTTCACGATAGTACCCATCATTTTCAATTGCCGCATAGGCAGCTGCCATCTCAACAGAGCTTGCCCCAACAGTTAATCCGCCAAGTGCGGCTGCGGGAATATAATCACTCTCTGATATTTTAGAAAAATTCATTCTAAGTAAATATTCTAGACCCACCTGTGGTGTTAATTCTTCAAAAAGCTTCCAGGCAACTGTATTTTTTGATGCTTCAATCGCCTTTTGTAATTTTATTTCACCCAAATACTGTTTATCAGCATTCTTAGGTCCATCCTTACTATAGACATCTTCAACCAGACTATTCGGAGTATAACCTAGTTCAAAAATCGGCGTGTAAACAATAAGGGGCTTAATCGCACTACCTGGCTGGCGAAAACTTTGGTAAGCCCGGTTCAGGGTATACCCTCCCAGGTCCTGTTCTCTGCCACCAACTATTGCTATCACTCTACCGGTGTCATTATCGATACAGACAGAAGCTGCCTGCAATTTATACACACCCTCTTCATTCACTTCAGTAAATTTTACTAAAGCCTTATCTACCGCTTCTTGTAGTAACTGCTGCTTTTCTAAATCAATGGAGGTATAAATGCGATACCCCTTACTATACATATCCTTTTGACAGCTATAATATAATTCATCATATGCCGCATTGTAAGCTTCTTTATCGGCCTCATCATCAAATTTATTACGAAACTCAAATCCCTGTTTTTTCATTAGGGCTCGAATCGCACTGTAATAAGTATAGGTTTCAACGTAGTTCTGCTTCTCTAATTTTGTTCGATTTAATTCTATCTCTTCCTTAAGAGCCAGTTGATAATCCCTTTGATTGACGATTCCTGCTTCATACATTTGATCCAAAATACGATCTCTGCGCTTCAGGGTGTTATTCATATTCGTTACCGGATTATAAAGATTTGGATTGTTGGGTATCGAACATAAAAATACCAGCTGTGACATGCTAAGAGAGGAGACACCTTCACCAAAATAGCCTTTCGCCGCCGCCTGAATTCCATAGTAACCGTTAGCAAAATAGATTTCATTAAAATAAAATTCTAATATATCTGATTTGCTATATTTCTTCTCAAGTTCCTGCGCGATAAAGATCTCTTCCAGCTTTCTTTCATAAGTTACCTTATGAGTTAAAAATACATTACGGGCCAGCTGCTGAGTAATTGTACTGGCTCCCTGTGTAATTTCACCCTTATGCTTGATCAAAGCTATGGCTGCTCGGATATTTGCCAAATAATCCACTCCATCATGTTGCAGGAAATTACGGTCTTCCGATACCAGCATAGCATCAATTACAGTCGCTGGAATTTCTTTATAGGAAAGATAGTAAACATCCTTTTCCGTCCTCAGTGTAGAGATTAAGTTTCCTTGTACATCATAGACCAAACTGGTCTGGTCCTCTTTAAAGGTATCAACCGAAGAAGTACTTACCTTCTGCTTTGCTTCTGCCTGAAGTTTTAAAATCATCTTACCATAGACCTGATAGAAGTAGAAAAGTCCTATTGCTATTGCCATAAGAAGGCATAGGGACATAATTTGCAGAACTAACCTACTTTTGTTACCAGTTCTTTTTCTTGTTTTCTTATTATGTTCTTTATTAGTGCTTTTCTTTTTTTGTTTGGGCATTCTAAACCTCCACCCTGAACAATTTTCAACTCTGAAAGCTATACAAACCTTACTATTTAGAATTGAACCTTGTTTCTCCTTTGTAGGAATGTCTCCGATTATATCTATCTAACTAACTGCTTTTCTATCATGTCATTTCTATACTTGAGACACCCTATTTCCACTTGTTTATGTAATTATTTAATGCTAAATCATTTTGTGATTTGAAGTTATATATAATTATAAAGGACATAGTCCTGAATAGTTACAGTAGTTCAATAAAATGGTATGGAATATCTAGTTGCTCCAATAATTCTTTTTCCCTTTTATGACAAGTAAATAATACGACTTGTTCCCTCTTCGATAGTTTATTTAAGGAAGCTTTTACTCTCGTCTCATCATAAAGGGCAAAGCTATCATCGAATAAAAAGGGCATATTTCTATTCTCTAGCAGTAAATCCGCCACAGCAAGACGAAGCGCAAAATAAACCTGATCCATCGTCCCTGCACTTAGGCGGTCCAACATATGATAATTGCCATTCCAACCTACTTTAACCTCAAGCTTCTCATCCACTTTCAGATCATTGTATCTTCCATTGGTAACCTCATGAATTATATCAGATACAGACCGATTGAGCTGTTCTCCAAAACTATCATGAATATCCGTGCTTAATTCCTGTATCGTAGTTAGAGCAAGTTTCACTGCTTCCTGCTCTAATGTGCCTTCCTTCCTCGTCTGTTCTAATCTTGCAAGACGATCTTTATTCTTTAACAACTGTTCCTCATTACCCTCCAGAACATTTACTTCCCAGGTTATCTTTTCTCTTTGGAGTTTATACTCCCCTAGCTTTTGATTTATATCCGAAACTTTTCTTTGTAGCAATGACCTTCGGTGATCGATCTCTTCACGAAGTATACGGATTGCTTCCGAAGTAAGCTCCTCTGCTGGAATGAAATTCTGCATATATTTCATAAT
>JAFACO010000263.1 GCA_023425485.1 Bacillota bacterium | reverse complement strand
ACTAGATATTTGTGTCGATTTTTCTGCAAAAAAACAAATCCGCAAAAATAAAAGGCAAATCTGCAAAAACCATTGTTTCTATATCATAAGCTTGATAAACTTTGTGACATAGTAATAATTGATCTCGCAATTCAGCCTTTATACTGGGGAAAAATAGAGCAGCTTAGGACAATAACGAAATATGTTATTGTCCTAAGCTGTTTATAGGATTATTTTAGTTTGTTTTATAATCAGAATTTAAGTATTAACTATCTAGTTTAAAATTGGAGATCTCCCGCTTTAAGAAATCTGAATTACTCTTAGAAATTGCTGCCTGCTGTACAACTTCTGCAGATAAATTTGTAATATCTGAAATCTTTATAGCAATATCCCCTGTTCCCGTTGCACCTTCCGTCGATGCTTGAGCCACCTCATTTACTGCTGTCATTATATCTTCAATGCCTGCCAAAAGTTCTTCAGCTGTGGCACTAAAGTCTGTTATCAATTCATCCATATATACAGCATCATTACTATAAGCTTCCGCAACACTTAGAATATTAGTAAAGCTTTCTGTAACATCCTTAGATACAAAATCTAAAAGAGCCTTTGAGCTGTCCGACAGATTGGTCATGGCCTCTGTAACATCCTCGGTAACCTCTTGGATTCTGGTAACAGCATCCCTCGATTGTGCTGCTAAGGCACTTATCTCATCTGCCACTACAGCAAATCCCTTACCACTTTCACCTGCCCTTGCGGCTTCTATGGAAGCATTCAGAGCCAGTAATCTTGTTTTGGCAGTTATTTTCATAATCGTTTCGGTCAAAACATTGATTTGAGATACTACCTGTGCCTGCTCCAAGGCTTGTTCCAGTTTATGCTCTATCTCTTCCCCTATCTGCTCAGCTTTCCCTTGGGATAGATGGATTTCGTTCTTATTATTTTTTGCACGTTTGCTAATCTCAATAACCTGAAGTGCTGCTTCCTGTGACTTAGTAGCAATTGTTTTGGTTGCAATTTCAATCTCTGCTGAAGTTGTTGACATTACCTGCGCTGATGCTGCCGTTTCCTGCATTCCTGCTGCCAGCTCCTGGGAGGTCGCCGCTAGGTCTTCAATATTTGAATTCAATTCTTTAATATTGTTGGTGATGTGTCCGACTACATCAACAATTCCATCGGCAGCGGATTTTGAACTCCCCACCAAGTGTGCTACTGACCCCTTCATAACTTCTATTTCGTTTGCTAAAACCCCAAAATCATCTTTTCTGGCAAGATATTTTTCTGGCAGCTTAACGGTAAAATCTCCAGTTGCAAGGGTTTTAAAGTATGTACTAATAACTTTAAAGGACCGATTTAAGTTTAGTGTAAGGTAGATAGTAACAAAGATTGCTAATGCCAAGGATATTGTAAATATTACAATAAACTCTATAATATTTCCTCTTGCTTCCTTCTCTTCCTGTTCAGCAATAGATGCAATGTAAGCATCAATATGATCCGTATAATTTCCTGTTCCAATTACCCATTCGAAGGGTTCAAAAGCTAAACTATATCCTCGCTTTGGTGAAGGTTCGGTCTCATCCGCCTTAGGAAACCAATAATCAGTGTAACCACCGCCTTTTCGACCAGCATCGATAATTGCTTGTATCATTGGAAATCCTTTATCATCTTTATCATTATATCGATTCTTTCCTTCAATGGTATCCTTACCTAGACATACAATGTTAAGACCTTCATAGGTATCAATCCAAAAATACCCACCATTCCCGTAACGTAATTCCCTCACGTAATCAGCTGCAATTTTCTTTGCCTCTTCCAGAGTATAATCACCATTTTCATACTTGGTATAGATAGTATTTATTAACGATACTACACTTTCTACCTGTTCTTTAATATTATTATCAAAATCAGTACGAATACTTTCTTCTAATACTTTTAAATTCCTATCCATTGTCTTTGATTGATTCATTATGGACAATCCAGCCATTAACGAAGCAACTAATAGTAAAACCACTGCAAGTAATATTACTTTTGTTCTCACCTTGAAATTATTTAATCTCATATGTCTCACCTGTTTTTAATTTCCTCTCACTCATAAAATACTCCTAAAATATTGCATAAAATACACTATTATTCTACATTAATTCGTATAAAATTACAAGATATGTAAACAAAAGATTCATGCCTAAGTAATAAAGTCCTATAAACCTTTACTAGCTCAAATATCTGCCAAATTGCCTATTACATAGAAAAGGATAACTCTTTTCCTTCATCAACCTAGAAAACAGTTATCCTCATTATAAATAAGTTAGAACTCTCTCTAATATTCCACCTAAGATTTACTTATCTTTTTATTACACTGCTGCCACTTTAAGTTTTGGTGGCGTTGTATGAAGAAAGTAATTTGTCTTATTATCCTCTAAAATCCAGGATTCCAGATTCTCTTTTGGTATAATTAACGGCATTCGCTCATGAATTCCTTCCATGGATTCGTTGGCATTTGTAGTGAGAACAACGTAGCGCATTTCACCCTTAAAAATTGAATATAAACCTGCCATATAAAGTGCATTCGATTCCTCAAGTCGAAAGAAATGCTTTCTCTTCTGCTTGTCCCATTCATAAAATCCAGTGGAAGGAATGATACACCGACGAGTTAGAAGACTGTCACGAAAGGTCTTCTTTTCAAATGCCGACTCGGATCTGGCATTGATAATTACGCCTTTACCATCAAACTTAGGAAAACCCCAGGCACTTAACGTGGGTGTAATAGATTTAGCTTCCTTAACAATAATCGGAGCCTGATTGGTGGGAAATACTT
>JAFACO010000482.1 GCA_023425485.1 Bacillota bacterium | reverse complement strand
AGCAGCAACTGTTGCACCTGGATCTACCAAGCTAATTGAAGCAGTTCCTCGAATTGCAGCTCTACCGTGCATCGCCTGCATTGTAGTAGTCTTTTCTACGCCTTGCTTCGCAGCCTGTACAGCTTTTATTGCAATAATCTCCCGGGTATCCCCTTCCTGCACAGCTCGTTCCATCGCAGTGATTGCAGGATCAATACCATCCAAGAATGTTTTTTCACCAACCTTTGCTTTACCAAGATTAGCTACCCCATCCATAAAACCACGAAAAAGCTCCACACAATCTTCATTTGTTAATTCCGTTTTTCCCTTTAATACTTTTCCAGCACTCATGAAGCCTGCTGCCATTAATGTCCCCATTGTTGAAGGAACAGCATTTCCCATTGCTTTACCAGCGGTATAAAGAAGTTTGCCCACATCCAATTCATTGATTAACTTTACTGCTTCATACGCTGCGGCGAAGCCTCCCTCCATCGTAAGGCCTAAGTCTCCATCTCCAACCACACTATCTAGTTCAATTAGATAATCCTTATTCCGACTCATTATATCTTTTAATTCTCTCAAGAATATTTTCAAATCAATTGAATTCATTTTAACCTCCATAATGCCGCTTCAGCGGTATTTCAGAATCTCCGAAGAATAACTTCTTTTTTATTGTCTAAAAAATGGCGTATGCGCCGGTGCATCAAGGTATCTGGTTAATTCCTCGTCAAGTCTTAACATAGAAATGGACAGACCAGACATTTCCAGAGAGGTAACATATTCTCCTACATAATATCTATGTACTTTTATATCCTTTTCTTTTAAGTATTGGTCAATCCGTCTGGTAACTATATATTGCTCATCCAGGGGAGTAGCTCCAAGTCCATTTACTAATACAGCTACTTTATCTCCGCTTGCAAAAGGCAAATCCAACACAATTTTGTCCAGCATTTCATCTGTAATAGCATCAGCAGACGCAAGTTTAGAGCGACGTATTCCTGTTTCTCCGTGAATTCCCATACCGATTTCCATTTCATCCTCACCGAGTGAAAAACCAGCTTTGCCAACTCTCGGAACAATGCATGGGGTCAACGCAACACCCATGGTTCTGACATTATCACAAGTTTTCTGTGCTATTCGCTTTACCTCATCCAGAGAAAGCAAATCTGCTGCTGCCGCTCCGGCACATTTGTATACAAAGAAGATTCCCGCAACACCACGCCTTAAGTTCTTTTCGCCTTCTTTCACAGGTGCCGCAGAAGCAACATCTTCTCCTGCTACAACACTTTCTACTTTTATATCTGCTTCAAAATCAGCCATATCTGCTGCCATATCAAAGTTAAAAATATCACCATTGTAGTTACCATAGATATACAATACACCTGCTCCGGCATCGATAGCCTTAGTAACCGCTAACATTTGTTCGGCACTTGGTGATTGAAAAACATCTCCAACCGAACATCCATCCAACATGCCTTTCCCAACATACCCTAAAAATAAGGGTAAATGTCCCGAACCTCCACCAGTTGCAATTCCTACCTTTTTCCCAACTTTATTGGTAGTAATCAAGCATCGAAGGTCATCATTTGTATATGTAATCAAATCACTATGCGCTGTGTATAAGCCTTCCAGCATTTCATTTACGTAGTTTTCAGGATTATTAATAATTTTCTTCATTTATCATTCTCCTTCTTATATTTTGAATACCTTTATCGTTTCCTTTAAATCACCTGCATTCCCTTGTAACTTTGATGCAGCTACATTTAGTTTTTCTACTACCCTTAATTGGTTCTCCGCTGTCGCCGATAACTCCTCCGTTGCAGAAGCTGTCTCTTCCGAGATTGCAGAAATATTTTCAATTGCACTTAAGGTATCATTCTTTGTATTTTTAATATCTTCAATTCCGTTAACAATAACATCTAGATTCTTTGCCAGATTAGTAACATCACTATCAATTGCTTGGAATGCCTCTACTGTACTTGCTAAAGCTCGGGTTTGCGATTCAACAATTACTTCTGTCTCCTTGGCTGTCTCAACTGTCATTTCTGTTTGCTTGCGAATGGAAGCAATAATATTAGATATTTTCTTACTTGCAGCTGCGGATTGGTCAGCCAATTTATTAATTTCACTGGCTACAACCGCAAACCCTCTTCCATGTTCGCCAGCTCTAGCTGCTTCTATTGCTGCATTTAGCGATAACAATGTCGTCTGATCAGCAATACTGTCTATAATATCAACAAACTTAACAATCTCAGAAGATTGCTCTTGTAGCTTTTCTATTTCAGCAATTACATTTTGAGTAATATTATTTGTGTCCTTTGCTTTTTCCCCAAGTTCATCAATGATAACAATACCTCGGTCCACAGTATTTTTCGTATTTCTGGTTGCATCATTAATCTTAACTGTGTTCTCTAGCATACTGTTAATCTGATTTGATAACTGTTCCATCTTGCCCAGGCAGCTTTCCGCATCCTGTGCCTGTTGAATTACACCTTCACCAATATCATTAACAGAACTTGTTATATCTTTTGTTGCAGTTAATAGTATTTCAGCACCATCCACAACATCCTCTGAAGCAACGGTTACAGTATCGCTTACCCCTGTCATCTTTCCAATTAAGTTCTTCATACCCAAGGTCATATTATTGATACCTGAAGAAAGAAGACTGAACTCATCCTTACGCTGTACGGAAAGAGTGGAAGTCAGATTACCCTGGGAAACTATTTCTAAATATTGATTTGTTTTATTGATTGTTCTAACAATGCCTGTTGACAAATAGGTACCTATGGACCCTGCAACAATACATGCTACAACTACAATTAACATAGTAATATTTTTTAAATCCTCTGCCTGCTCAATAATTACAGCCTGCGGGACAAGTGCACAGATTGAATTTCCACCCACACCATTTAAGGAATAGATATATCGATAGGTTTCTCCATTAAATTGGACTGTTTCCATATCTTCTGGTGTTGCATTCTCTTCTGTGATTTTTTTAGTACTATCTTGGTAGAATTTTTGATCTAAAAACGAGAATTTCTCTGAACTAGCTCCTGTAATTATTTCTTTATTATCAGCCGTAATAAAACCAATCATTCCACCATCGCCAAGTTCCATTTCAGCAAATGCTTCTTCCACCATATTTCTTTTTATGTCTATTACAATAAATCCAATATTGCTATATACAGAATTTTTAAGGTTTCCTATACAGGATAAACCATACTTCGAGCTGTCATTTCCCGTCTTTTCATCCAGATAAGAATGCTCTCCCACCCAAATCTCATTATCAAAGGAATTTAGCAACTTACTACCTTCTGTGGTAGCAGAGAATTCATTATAATAATCACCCTCTAGTACCCCTGCAGTGGAAATAGCCTTTCCGTAATTTGCAAACACATAGATTTCATTAATATATTTATCAGCCTTCACAATCGCTTTTAATGCTTTTTGAATTTCTTCAATACTTTTATATTCTTCATAGGGTTCATCTTTTAATTCACCGCCATAATAGGTGGTTAACATATTATTGGAATTCAGTTGTGTAACCTTGCTCGCTACTTCATTTAATACGACTTCGAAATATTTTTGAGTCATATGCAATGTACTCCGGGTGGAATTCTCATATTTTTCCATCATTCCGCTGGATGCTTTTTGATATGATATAATTCCTAAAGCAATAATGAATATTACTGATATTAAAAATCCACCGATCATTCTAAATGCTACACTTCGAAAAAATGAAATTGATTTACTCAATTCTTTTATAATTCGTAATTTCTTTTTACCATTTTCTCTACTTATTTTTTTGGTCTTTTTTTCTTTCGTAGTCATTTTACCCCCCAAAGAATGTAATATTTTAGTAATATCAAGTATTCTAGCATAATGTTTTTTTATTTACAAGTATTTATACTTACATCTTGCATTGTTTGTGTTTGATTTTGTGTTTTTCTGTGACTAAAGTACTATGTATTTGATTTCCATTTTTTTAATATCATAGGAAATTTGTATTATGATTCCTACAAAATTCACTCTTTTTCAACAAATGCATATTTTATATTACATGGAGTTCATAGCAAGGAAGGTAGCAAAATTGCTTAATAGAAAGCCAAGTTTCATTGTGCTTTCTTTGAATTTACATTGAAAGGAGAATATATTATGGGATGTAACGAATGCGATCGCTATAACAATAGAAATAGATTTGATCGATATCCATACGAATACGAAGTTGGGCCATATCCGCCAAGACCTTTTACTCCCCCGTTTTACCCAGAATCCGGTTGGCCATATCCAGCTGACCCCCATCATCACAGACCATATCCGCATAAACCGTATCCGTTTCGTCGTGATCGTAGATTTTATTAAGACAAGATATTAAAAATAGCTTTACTTCAATACTATAGAGTGTTAAAATTACACTGTGTGAATATTTCAACACAAATAGATGAAAGGAGTCACATTGATGAGCAAGAATATCCGTACTGATGCGGTTGATCATCTCTTTGAAGCTATACTAAATTTAAAGAATCCCGAAGAATGTTATATATTTTTTGAAGATATTTGTACTGTGAATGAATTACTTTCCTTATCACAACGTTTTGAAGTAGCCCGTATGTTACGTAATCATAACACCTATCTTGAAATCGCCGAGAAAACAGGTGCTTCTACCGCCACCATCAGCAGAGTAAATCGTTCTCTAAATTACGGTAATGATGGATATGACATGGTTTTTGCACGAATGAAGCAAGAAGATATCGAGTCCGAACAACTTCATTCTTAATTAACAATGAACAAAATACAACTAATATAAGTATCTTATTACATTAGGTTGTCATGAATAAAAATAGCTCATTACTTTTATGGTAATGAGCTTTTCTTATCAAATCTTTACTTCAATTGGTTTATCTAAATACATTTCATTTGGAGTCACATAACAATCATATGCCAATAAGGTTACCCCTGATTTTTTAGCCATAGCCAGGGCTTCTCCAAATGCTGAATGAGTTTCCCAATTCGGTGTTAAATAATGAATTTTCTTCATCTGAATCACAAAGACCAAATATGCAAGGTACCCATCCTTTGAAGCACGGCATAATTCATAGATATGTTTTATTCCACGCTCTGTTGGTGCATCCGGAAACATTGCAATTCCATCTTCCTCAAGGGTAACACCTTTCACTTCAATATATGCTTTTTGAATATCACTTTCCATATAAAAATCAAAGCGCGAGTCCCCAAAGCGGCTTTCAGCTTTTAATAAAGTGTAGGGTTCATCAAAACCAGGAAGTTTTATATGTCCATTCATAACTGCTTCCCGAAATACTTTATTGGGTGCAAGAGAATCCATATTAATCATAGTCCCTGACTTTTCAACTGCAATCAAAGTATACTGTGTCTTCCGGCTGGATCGTAAATCTTCTTCTAAGTATACCTTACAACCTGGTATTAATAACTCTCGACACCGTCCAGTGTTTCTTACATGAGCTATTATTATTTTCCCATCCAATTCACACTCTGCTATAAAACGATTTGGCCTTTGTAGAAAAACCGCTTGTTGTATATTATTGTACTTCATTTTCATTTCCTCTTCATAATATAAACCACCGACTTCAAAGCCGGTGGCCTATGTTTAGCACTATTTATTTTATATCTGACTTTTTGGGTTCTACTTTTTTAACTTCTGGCTTTTTAGCATCAGGTCTTTTCACTTCCGGCTTCTTTACCTCCGGCTTTTTATTCTCACCAGTTTTAACCGAGGATTTCTCATCCTTCCTACCCATAAGCGCACTGTCAATCATTTTCTCAATCATATGCTTTCTCATATAAACATCAAAACAAAGCAGACTAATGAAGGAAAATACCGTAAGGAATTCACGATCCTCCTTATCTGTAACCTCGGGAAAAGATTCCTTTGCCTTGGTCATCTTACGGATCATATCCTTTGTAATTGTATCAACCTGCTCCTTTTCCATTTTAAAGATCTCAGCATATATTTCTTCCAACTTTACACTGGAATCTTCCCCATAATAACGTTCTGTCAGGGGATTGAAAATACTCTGTATATCATTTATAGAAAGAATGTTTTTAAAATAATAGATAAAAATCAAAAGAAACATATGCTCCTTCGTATATTTTTTCTTATTTGGAGGAGGCAAAAGTTCATTCTTCGTATAATTGTTAATCATTGTTTTGGTCAATAATTTATCTTCACTATAGCGCTTGGAGGACTTTAGATGTTTGTCCATAAACGTTGTGACCTGGTCCATATATAAATCAATATTTGGTATATCATCCGGCATAATATATTTGACATCCATCAAACTATCAATCATGCTCTTGATATACTCTTCTTTCGTCATATCCAATTCTATCACCTCTGTTACATTATATAGTATTTGAAACTAGATGTCAAAGCAATATTGTAACTGCTCAGCCCTGCAGGTTTTAATACAAAATCAAGGAGAAAGCTTTCTTTTGCATAGATATTATGTCAAAAACTTATGGAGCTAAACGTCTACATAGTCTTAAGCATATCAACAAGATCATTTACTTCCAATACATGATTGAAACTACCTATACACCATGCTATAATAAACATATGTTTGTGGTTTAGACGCTACAAATAGATAACATAGAACAGGCAGGTATTAAACATGAGTATATACGACACTTTAAATCCAGAACAAAAACGAGCAGTGCTTCATGATAAGGGGCCGCTTTTAATTCTTGCTGGTGCAGGTTCCGGTAAAACCCGTGTTCTCACACACCGCATTGCATATTTAATTGAGGAAAGGCGTGTGAATCCCTGGAATATTCTTGCTATCACCTTTACAAACAAAGCAGCGAAGGAAATGAGAGAACGTGTGGACAAGATTGTCGGTTTTGGTTCCGAGGATATCTGGGTCAGCACCTTTCATTCTACTTGTGTCCGAATTCTAAGACGTTATGCCGATACCATTGGTTATACAAGAAGCTTTACCATTTATGATTCCGACGATTCTAAAACCTTAATGCGAGAGGTTTGTAAATACTTAAACATCGATACTAAGAAAATGAATGAGCGAAGTATCCTTTCCGCTATTTCAAAGGCGAAGGATGAATTATTAACACCTGAGGAATTTGCAAGATATGCCCTCGGTGACTACACAAAATCCAGGTATGCAGATGCCTATACCGAATATCAGAAACGTTTAAAAGCTAGTAATGCACTGGATTTTGATGACTTAATCTTTAAGACCGTTGAATTGTTTCAAACAAACCAGGAAGCACTTTCTTATTTCCAGCATCGCTTTCAATATATCATGGTAGATGAGTATCAAGATACCAATACCGCACAGTTTCGATTAATTGAACTCCTTGCCTCAGGAGTAAATACATATGGCGAAAGGGAATATAATCTCTGTGTTGTAGGCGACGATGATCAGTCCATTTATAAATTCCGTGGTGCTAATATCTATAATATTCTTAACTTTGAAAAAGCATTTTCTAATACGAATGTAATTAAGTTGGAGCAAAATTATCGCTCTACTAAGAATATATTATCTGCTGCCAATGAAGTAATCAGCAATAATCAGGGACGAAAAGACAAATCCCTTTGGACGGACAACGAAGAGGGGGAACCAGTTCATTTTACTCAATTTGATACAGGATTTGACGAGGCAGATGCTATCACCTCCGAGATTAAACGTATGGTTGAAAGTGGAACTGTAACCTATAAAGATTTTGCTATTTTATATCGTACCAATGCACAGTCCCGTCTGTTCGAAGAGAAATTAGTTCTTCGAAATATACCCTATAAGATGATTGGCGGTGTAAACTTCTACGACCGTAAAGAAATTAAGGATATTTTGGCTTATTTAAAAACAATTAATAACGGTCTAGATAATCTGGCGGTGAAACGAATTATCAATGTTCCTAGACGCGGTATTGGCTTAACAACAGTGGATCGTATCAATGATTACGCTATATCAAATGAGATAAGCTTTTATGATGCACTTATCCGAGCTCGCAGTATCCCTGGCCTTGAACGTTCTGCCTCAAAACTCAATCCATTTATCAGCCTGATTGAAGGACTAAAATCAAGGGTTAATCAGGAAGGCTATGCTCTAAGAGAATTGATTGATGATATTTTAGATGCTACCGGTTATCTAAGGGAACTTGAAGAGGAAGGCGAGGAGGAATCACAGGATCGTATTGCCAATATCAACGAGCTTGTAAATAAGATGGTTTCCTATGAGGAAAATTCCTTGGAGGAGCCAACCTTAAGCGGCTTCCTGGAAGAAGTTGCACTGGTTTCGGACATTGATAATCTTGACGAGGATCAGGACAAGGTAGTGCTAATGACTCTTCATAGTGCCAAGGGCTTGGAATTCCCATATGTATATCTCTGTGGTATGGAGGACGGAATATTCCCTAGTTACATGTCCATTCATGCAGATAATCCTAGAGAAGAAATTGAAGAAGAACGACGTCTTTGTTATGTGGGTATAACTAGAGCTATGAATCAATTATCGATGTCTGCCGCAAAACAACGTATGATTCGTGGCGAGACCCAGTATAACAAGCCTTCCAGATTTGTTCATGAAATACCACGATATTTGTTACAGATGTCTGCGCCAGTAAAAACTACTCCGGCATATTCATTTGGTGTCACTCCTACAACTAGCTCTCCTACTACCAATAAGGACTATAAACCTTTTATAACTCCAGCTACAAAACAGTTTGGCAATAATCAGACAACCACCCTAGACTACGGCGTTGGTGATACGGTAAAACACATTAAATTTGGAGTTGGTATTGTAATTGATATTACCAAGGGCGGTAAGGATTATGAAGTAACTGTGGACTTCCCTAACTTCGGAGTTAAAAAACTCTTATCTTCTTTTGCAAATTTAATAAAAATGAATTAAAAAGTGAATAATATTATTAAGGTTTTCAAATATTATAGTAAAGTAAGGGTTATTATGCTATACTTGGACTGGTATAATATAACAGAAAACGATTTACTACTTAATGCAAGTAAAGAAGGGAAGCGTTGTCATGGGAAATAAAATCGATGATTTTTTAAGTACAATGAAATTAGGAGAATTAATTCACAGAAAAGATAATATGGAGAAAAAAAGACATATGATAATCTGTGTATTAGCTATTCTTGGCGCTGTAGCCGCTGTTGCAGCGATTGCCTATGCAGTGTATCGTTATATGAATCCTGATTACCTTGAGGATTTTGATGATGATTTTGATGATTATGAAGATGATATAGAGGACGAGGAACCAGAAACGAACACCTCAAGTACTATAACCGAAGAAGAATAGTAACTATTATTTTACACAAAAAGCTGAAGTCTCACCCATTATTTTGATGGTGAATACTTCAGCTTTTTTCGGGACAAGCGAAACCATTTGTGGTTTCAACCTGTTTATAATACTAGCGCTTTATTATGCCTTTATTTCTTATCAATTGCCTTATTTGCAAAATCAGTATTTACCACATCTGCATAGGGTGCTCTCTCAGTAACAACACCTGCATCTACCAGGATATCTTGAAGAAGCGTTAAGCTTTCTTCTTCAAAAACAAGATTATCCTTCCAAGAGTCCTGATTATAATATCTGTTTAGAATTGCTACTACTTTTGAAAATTCTGTTTCGGAGAACTGGGTATGAATAACCTTTGCAATTTCATCCGTGTTATGAGTTGCCACATAGTCCATACCCCTTTGCAGTGCATTGGTAAACTTTTGAATAATTTCTGGATTTTTCTCAATATAACTCTTCTTTGCTGAGAAAGAAGTATAGGGTACCAAACCACTTTCAATACCAAGGGAAGCTACAACCTTACCTGCTCCTTCTTTTTCAAGAGAGGTGGCTGCAGGTTCAAATTCAATGGTATAATCTCCCTGTCCGGAGGAAAATGCCTGTGCAGTCAATCCAAAGTCAATATTTTGGATTATTGTTAAATCAGTTCGAGGATCTATATTATGCTTTTTCAGAATGTACTCAAATACCATTTCCGGCATACCACCTGCTCTACCACCAATTACCGTTTTCCCTTTGAGATTTTCCCAATAGAATTCCTCATTTACATCACTTGAAACCAAGAAATTCCCAGCTCTCTGCGTAAGTTGAGCAAAATTAATTACATAGTCTTCCGCACCTTCATTATAAACATAAATACTTGCTTCAGCACCCATAAAGCCAATTTGAGCATCCCCACTAAGCAATGCTGTCATTGTCTTATCAGCTCCTAATCCATTCACCAAATTAACCTTTAAGCCTTCATCTTCAAAGTAACCCTTTTCAAATGCTACATACATAGGAGCATAAAAAATCGAGTGTGCTACCTCATTTAATGTAATTTCTACCAGATCATCGCTATTTTTGCATGCTCCAAACATGGAGAAAATTAATGTAACAATAGCCAGTACACTTATAATTCTTTTCTTCATAAAGCCCTCCGAGGATTATCTTACTCTACATATATATCGGATAAACCCAGATTTGTGCTTGTATAAGCGATTAATATCCCGTGCAAAATGCAATGGTGTTACGACTAATTATATAAAAGGACCAGAGGGCTTAACCCATCCGGTCCTTAATTTTGGCTATACGCTTAAAAATATTTGAATACCGTTATATTATTATTTAGAGTCAAGAGT
>JAFACO010000451.1 GCA_023425485.1 Bacillota bacterium | reverse complement strand
GAATAACGCCATATTCTTTTGTTATTTGTATTAGTTCGGTATCATCGTAATATGTAACAATTTCGCCACCACCGGTTGCGGTATAGTTTAAGACAGAAAGATAGGTCAGGTAGGGTAAGGTCTTTCTTAAAGTACTCTTATTAATATAAGGAACAGTATTACCATGGGTTGTTATTTTTCGGGCTTGGTTATATTTTATAACAAGGACGTCTCCTGGAAAAATATAAGTTCTATCTGAAAGAAATGGATTATTCTGTAATAATTGGAGCACTGTAACATTATAAGAACTTGCAATATTGTGCAAGGTATCTCCCTCTTTTACGATATAGGTGATTTCTGGATATACGATGATGATGGATTGCCCTATAACTAAAGAGTATGAATTGGTTAAACCATTTGCTTGAATTAGAGCTGCGAGAGAAACACCATAAGCTTCGGAAATGGATTGTAGGGTATCCCCGGGCTGTACAACATGTATTATCATAAATAACCTCGAATTATTAATCTGTTATTAATATATGAAACAAGATTGGTTTATTTACTAATTAGGGTTAACAAGATTCATTTTTATAATGGAAAAGTGTGTCTATAAACTTTAAAAATTAACGAAAAAAGTATTGACTAAATTCATTTTTGGCATTAAACTTTATCTATTAAAAGCGTTAAAGCTTTAAAGCATAATTACTTTAAAGCACAATTGCTATAAAGTGGGAATCATAGAGCAGATAGAAAGAAGTGGGTATGCCGTTCATCATAAGCATAGGAAAGCTCTGCTCATATAATGAGGAGGATAAAGGAATGAAATTGAAAAGAATTATTGTATGCATGCTGTTAATTTCTATGGTTACAGCGGCATTAACTGGTTGTGGTACAAAAAAAGTATTTAAAATAGGTGTTAATCAATTAGTTACACATGATGCACTTGATGCAAGCTATCAGGGTTTTGTAGATGCATTAAAAGAGGCTGGCTACGAAGATGGTAAGAATATTAAAATTGATTATCAAAATGCAAATGGTGATCAACCTACTGCAAATACCATTGCAACAAAATTAGTAAATGATAATAATGATCTTATTCTTGCAATTGCGACTCCTTCCGCACAAGCTTGTGCTACAGCAACAAAAGAAATCCCGATTTTAATCACTGCAGTTACTGATCCTGCCGGTTCCAAACTTGTTGCTTCCAATGAAGCCCCTGGCGGTAATGTATCTGGTACCTCTGATTTAAATCCAGTGGAGGATCAGATTGATCTATTATTAAAATTAGTACCTGAAGCGAAACACATTGCAATTTTATATTGCTCTAGTGAAAGCAATTCTAAAATTCAGGTGGATATGGCTACAACAGCAGCAGAAGCTGTTGGCTTAACCGTAGAAGAAGCAAGCGTATCTAATTCCAACGAAATTCAGCAGGTAGTACAATCTCTAGTTGGTAAAGTAGATGCAATCTATGCGCCAACGGATAATGTTATTGCAGCTGGTATGACTACGGTTGCACAGGTTGCTAATGACAATGGAATTCCTGTTATCTGTGGTGAAAGTGGTATGGTTGACAATGGTGGTCTTGCTACCTATGGTATCAACTACTATGAGCTCGGAGTATTAACTGGAAAGCAGGCTGTTAAGATTATTAAAGGTGATGCAAAGATTGCTGATATGCCAATTGAATACCTTCCAGTGGACTCTTTGGAATTATCAATTAATGAAGAGGTAGCTGAAAAACTAGGTATCACAATACCAGAGGATCTTAAAACAAATTAATAAGTTACATAGAAATCCATTTCGACTGATATAAGATATTATGATTAATATTGGACTATTTAAAGAAAAAAGATTTTGCATTGCAAAATCTTTTTTCTTTCCGTCGTTAAGTAACAATAAATGTACTTAATAACTACGTTAAGTCATTAAAGGAAAGGAACATTACAATGAGTTTATTTATAAGTTTACTATTAGCAGTATATGGCGCTACTTCGCAGGGATTAACCTGGGCCATTCTTGCACTGGGTGTATATATAACCTTTCGAATCTTAGACATACCGGACATGACCTGCGAAGGAAGTTTTGCTCTAGGTGGTTGTGTAAGTGCATCTTTTATGGTTAATTTGCACGTCAATCCATACGTTACATTAATTGTTGCGGTTTTAGCGGGAATGGGTGCCGGTGCGATTACAGGTCTTTTGCATACTAAATTAAAAATACCGGCAATTCTTGCAGGTATTCTAACCATGGTAAGCTTATATTCCATTAATCTTAAGATTATGGGACAGGCAAATACAGGGCTTCTAGGACAAGATACCGTAGTAAGCTTTATTAGAAATATGATACCCAGTGCAGAAGCTCTTGGAATGAAGGAATCAGTGATACAAACCTCTGTAGTTATTCTTATTGGACTTATTTTTTCTGCTATTGTAATTGCCTTTCTTTATTGGTTTTTCGGAACGGAGATGGGGTGCTGTATTCGTGCAACAGGTAATAATCCTGCCATGGTGAGAGCACAGGGCGTTAATACGGATAAAATGAAGATATTTGGTTTAATCTTAGGAAATGGATTGGTTGCACTTGCTGGAGCGTTAGTAACACAAAGTCAGGGATATGCAGATGTCGGCATGGGTGTTGGTGCCATCGTAATAGCTTTAGCTTCCATTGTTATTGGTGAAGTATTGTTTAGCCGTGTTAAGAACTTTGCATTTAAACTTATGTTTGTTGCACTTGGTTCCGTTCTATATCGTATTATTATTGCGCTTGTGCTGCAATTGGGACTTGATTCAAACTATATGAAGCTTTTAACTGCAATTGTTGTTGTAATTGCACTTTCAGTACCTATGCTGCAAAAGAAAAAAGCATATGTAAGAAAGGGGGATATCTAATATGTTAAAGCTTTCAAATATATATAAAACATTTAATGCAAATACAGTGAATGAAAAGCTGGTTCTGAAAGGACTTAACCTGGAGCTAAACGAGGGTGACTTTGTGACCGTTATTGGTGGTAATGGAGCAGGAAAGTCCACAATGCTTAATATGATAGCGGGAGTTCATTTTCCGGATGAAGGTAGTATTGTTCTGGATGGAGAAGACATAACGAGATATTCTGAGCATATAAGGGCAAGATATCTTGGCAGAGTATTTCAAGATCCCATGATGGGAACTGCCGCCAACATGGAAATAGAAGAAAACCTTGCGCTGGCTTACCGACGCGGTCAAAAAAGAGGTCTAAAATGGGGTATCACCAAGGAAGAGAAGGAGATATATGTTGAAAAACTTAAAACT
>JAFACO010000450.1 GCA_023425485.1 Bacillota bacterium | reverse complement strand
AGATAAGCCTTGGCAAAAACCTGTGGATTCCGAGGAAGCAATTGCCTCCAAGGAAGCTATTAAGGAGGTTATGCGCTTCTGGCTTAAAATGGGTTGTGATGGATTCCGTGTGGACATGGCACATTCCATGATTAAGAATGATGAGGATAGTAAGGCTACCATTGCGTTCTGGCAGGAGTTTCGTGCATTTTTAGATAAAGAGTTCCCGGATGCAGCAATGGTTTCAGAGTGGGGAGAGCCGGACAAGGCGTTACTTGGAGGCTATCACATGGACTTTTTACTTCATTTTGGCCCTTCTCATTACAACGATTTATTCCGTTGTGAGAATCCGTATTTTTCTGCTGCGGGTAAGGGGGATATCTCACAGTTTGTAGAATATTATAAAGAAAATTATGCGAAAACCAAAGGGAAAGGGTTCATCTGTATTCCATCCGGTAATCATGACATGGACCGTATGGCAAGATATCTAACACAGGAAGAAATGAAATTAGCGTTTGCCTTCCTACTTTCCATGCCAGGGGCACCTTTCATCTATTATGGTGACGAAATAGGAATGAGATATGTAGAGAATCTGAAAAGTGTGGAGGGTGGCTTCAGCAGAACCGGTTCACGTTCACCAATGCAATGGGATACGACGACTGTAAATGATGGCTTCTCCACTGCTGCAAAGGATATGCTTTACATTCAACAGGATCCCTCTGCAGATCGTCCTTCTGTAAAAGCACAGTTGCAAAATGAGGCTTCTCTTTGGAGGGAAATACAACGTCAAATTAAGATAAGAGGAGAGGAACAAGCACTTCAGGCAGATGGAGATATTGAGTTTGTTTATGCGGAAGAGAATAGGTATCCTTTCATATACAAACGTTCCCTAGGTGAGGAGACAATTGTTATAGTATTAAATCCTTCTGATAAATCAGAAAGTGTTTCTAATGATAAACTTTCAGAGCAATTAAAAGATAGCAAAATTATTTATTGTTACGGAGAACAAGCACATACCGAAGATGGCAAACTTGTTTGTCCAGCAGGATCTGTAACTTATTTTAAATGTAAATAGTTATGGAATGTTAGCCATTTTTCAATTGTAGTCATATTTAGACTAGGTTGGATTTTGACACGAATCATTATATTACTAATCAGAATCAACTTCCCTAATACCTTAGTTAATTGTCATTTTATTTGACAGTGCAACAGGTTTAGGGAAGTTTTTATATCATGGCTCTTACGAAATTGTTTCTTATTGACTAAACATAGATTAACTGTGTGATACAATCGGATTTCTTATAGGTTTCTTTCTTATAAAGCTGAACAGATATGTATTTAAAATTTGAATGTTCGATTAATCGAAACATGGAGGCAAGGAAATCAACAAGATTTTCATTACTTCTTTCTATCGATAGATAGGCCAACAGGTGAAAGCGTAGGAAGGCGTACATGGTTACCAGGGATAAGTAGGCATCTTGCTCTAACAATTGATCCCCATAGGGAAAACTATTATAGAACATATGATTAGTAATACATTGTTCCAGTAGATTCTGCCAGTCGGGTAACGCAGTATCTAATTGTTCTAATGCCAACTGATGTTGTAAATCTATGTATGTTAAGTCATCTAAGGTCAGCTGTTCCTTGTCCTTTGTTAAAAAGTAGTTCTGTGTAAAATTACTGTAATCAGAAATGCTGGGGCTATCTTCAAAATATTGATTAAAAGTATGGAGTAATTGAAAGGCATCTAAAAGATGTCCTGGTTTTTGAAAAATTATATCAGTTTTAAGCAGAAATCTGCCAAGATGAAGCAATCGGTTGACTAAGGGTAAGTTACGATCCTGAAGAATTGAGATAGATTGTTTACAACAATTATACTGTAATAAGGAGAGAGAATGTGTAAATACTGGTGTGTCAGATAACGCCTTGTCGTGGAAAAGTAAAGGTTCTTTATAACGAAGTAATAATTCGATTACTGCTTCACAACTGTTAGAGCAGGAGCACTCATAATTACTGGAAAGTTGTTTTGTGTTTCTTGGATAAAGTCGACAAACCTGAGGTAAAAACTCCGCACCTAGTTCCGTTTGCAGACAGCATAATCCATCCTCTGCATGAAGCATGCAGACCCCTTGATAATTCGGAGATATCGCTGCATAGACTTCCTTTGTCGGCTGGGAACAAACCTTCAATGCGCAATCCAGCTTGGAACGTAATTGGTTGGAGCATTCTGTACCAAGTAGCTGATGGTATTCTTTCATTGTAATTCGAACCGGCCACCCGTCACAACAAGAATGGCGGCAATCACCACATTTACATTTAAAATCTTTATAATATTCTGGGACAATGTATGTCTTCATCCAATTAATATCCTGCCTCTTCCATCTACAATTTATGTAATTAAAAACCAAAAGATAGTAATTATTTTATTGATATTATTGTTTTTTGTAAAGTTGTTTTTATTGGATTGTGCTTATGCACAAAATAATAAGAGGCTGTTGATTTCTCGCAGCCTCTTATATCATTCAGTTGTTAATATTCTGTAATATTATATTTTTTTAACTGACGCAAACGCGTAAACAATATCGGAAGAATGATAATACCATCGCAGAGCAGTGTGGCTAATAGTGCTTCCAATTTGAAATAGGGAAGAGGAATACCGCTTGCATTTAGAAGAAATTCATTTAAGAAATAGACAGTTAACAATAGCAATATACTACCTAGAACAAGACCACAGAGGTTTATGAATAGGATTTCTTTTGCAATTTTAAGTAAGCATTGCTGGTTGGAATAACCAAGAGCTTTATACAGGCTGAATTCATATTTTCTTTTTTCATAAGCACCCACAAAGGTCGCATGAATGGTAATGGAAAGGACCAAAGCAAGCATTACAATAATGGCATAATAAATGTAGTTAAAGGCTTCAAAGGAGTCGGTTATATCCTTATGTATCGTTTCGTAATCGTTTATAATAACAGCTGGAAACTTTGTTTTAAGCATAGAACTATCCTTAGCTAACATAGTTTGAGCAGCTTGAATATCTTCTGCTGCATTTCTGATTACCAGGAAGCTACTGCCAAAGTGCTTTTGGCTATCGACAATATAAGCAGTAAAGCCGATATTATTACTAATACCAGCAACTACATAATCTCGCTCCAGGTAATCCACCGACTTATTATTCATGAATAGGGTATCACCAACGGATAAACCAAGATTTTTGGATAATTGATCACTTATTAGGATTTCTCCATCCGCTAAAAGAAAGTTCGTGGGCATAAGCTCCAACAAATGATTAAAAATTGAAAAATCTTCAGAGTTTTTAAAGTACATTGGATTAAAGTCTAAGTTGATATTCATGATATTATTGATTGTAATTAATCCACTTAAATTGGTGTCAACATAAGCGCCTGTAGATTTTAAATTTTTAACTTCTGCGTGCACTTCTTGGATTTGCTTGCCATTCTCGTCATTATAGGTTGAATAAACAACAAAATAGTTTTTGTTAATTTCTATTGAGCTTAACAAATTATCTGATGGAGCAGTGATATATAAACCTCCTAAATAGCAGATGCAAACCGTCGCAATTAATATGATTAGAGCAAGGGAGCGTTTTTTGTTCTCCTTGATATAGTAGAGGGCATCAAAGGACTTCATGGACACCCTCCCTC
>JAFACO010000440.1 GCA_023425485.1 Bacillota bacterium | reverse complement strand
ATAATTATCATATTTTTCAAATATGGCAGGAAATAATTCCATTCTTTCAAGCTCCTTCTTTTCTGAAGCGGTAAGCTTGTCCAATTCTACTTTCAACTGCTGCTCTTTATGAAGTAACTCCCTTCTGTGCAGGGATAGATCATCCATCCTCTTTTCCTTTTGCATACCATCTTCAATATCCAACTGTAACGCTTTTATTTCTTCCTGACACTTTGTCAAATCCAACTGTTTTCTTTTGTTATTTAATACGTTAAATGCTTTTGTTACATCAATCTCCTTGCTTTTTGTGATGGAAAGATTGGTAATATAATTACGAACCTGTGAAGCAAGTTCTAGATCGGTGGAAGCTTTCAGTTGTTCAATGCTAATGGTATTCTTATAAACAGATTCCGTCAGGCCAGGAATTATTTCGCTAATTAATCCTTCCTTTAACTTAATTTCGCGACCAGAGGATAAATCCAAAACCATAAAGCTCTTATTATTTGCATGAAAGCTTCTTTGCAAACGATATTCTTTCTCTCCAAGAACAATATCCATACTTCCTTCATATGCACCTGGATAGCTCCAAGGTAAATATCTGGTATAGGTATCCTCCTTAGAAGCAGACCCTCTTCCTCTCATGCGCTCAATTCCAAAAAACATTCCCTTTATAAAAGCATGTATTGTGGATTTACCAGCTTCATTCTCGCCGTAGATTAAGTTTATGCCCGGCTTTAATTCTATTTCCCGGTTATGAAAATGACCAAAGTAATTTAGTTTCAGTTTCTTAATCAGCATATCCTTACCCTTCCCAGCTAATTCTTAGCACCTAACAGTGCTTCTATTCCATAGTACAAGGCTTTCCTTGTAATCTCTTCCTTCGTTGTACTTCTATCCTGATTATCCATTCCAAGGTCATTTGCCCAGGTATGCTCTCGAATTCTTTTAATAAATTGTCCAATCATATTATCTGAATTTTCTCTATATAAAGCATCAAAATCATAATCAGGAATACTGCTATCTATAACTTCAAGAATGTTTCCTAACTCTTTCAAAGCTTCTTTATTAATTTTAAGCTCTTCATCTCTAATGCCTTCAATATAAAAAGAATAAATATGTTGATGCCCTTGACTTCGAACTATTTCTCTTGCGACATCCTGGAGTGAACCATTTGTTGTCTCCTGATTTACTTCGACTGTAATGTTCTTATACTCTCTTTGCGAACTTGGAATAAATTGAAGAGTTATTCTTCTTGCCTCTTGGTCAGCGTAAATCTCTCCTTTGATATACCCTCTAGGTCCTGTCTCATTCCTATCCATTGGCTCCAAGGAACCGCAGTAAGCCATTCTTTCGTGTATCAACTCTGGTTTATGAATATGTCCGAGTGCAATATAATCAAACCCAGACTCTAACATTTTCTTACGATTCATAGGAATGTTCTTATCATCCCCACCATGTGCCAGCAATATATTAATTCCACTTCTATCCTTAGGACGAATAAAATCATACAAAGGTTCCGTAATGTCGCGGCTGCCATAGCTTAACCCATAAACCGTTACATTAAGATCAGGTAACGTTACTGCCCCCATAGACGAACTTAAAAACATATAAACCTTTTCATCCCAAACAAAATCCTGATAATGTGATCTCGGACTGATATAATCATGGTTTCCTGCCATGATTACAACCTTGGTATTTTGAAGTCTGCTAATGCAATAATTTGCTTCCTTCAGTTCTCTAAGTAACGGCTGTTTATGGAACAGATCTCCTGCAATAAGTAGCAGCTCCACATTTTCCTCGTTACAAATGTTTATTATATTTTGAAAACTGCTCCAGATTTCTTTCTCCCGAAGTACTCCCCAGGCTTGGTTAGAATCCGGAACGGCACCGAGATGAACATCTGCAATATGTATAAACTTCATCTGTTCCTCCTTGTTATTAGTTATATCATAATATAATTGATATTTTATCAAATAATAGTTTTTATCGCAAGCTTACTATCGAACATTTATTCTATTACAAATTGACAAATACAGTACACGTGTACATAATTGGTCACATTTTGTTCATTTCTTCTTCATTTTATTCTAAAACCCTATATAAAAAAAGAAAGTTGCCTGGTCTACCCACAACAACTTTCTTTTCCATCACGTATGTATACTACAATCTAATTATTCATTATCTGGTTACCCACCGTACCATCCGCCGTGTCTTTTTTATCTACAATATTTCGAATCATCTCATAAGTTCCTGTGCTGGCAAGACCACTTGCCATACCACCAAGTAAAATCTCCGGTGTAAATGTCCATCCGTTAATCCATACATTAAGAATAGTACCAACGACTGCCATGATGAGCGGGATGTATTTATTCGGAATAAAGGATATGCTGTTCTTAATTACATATCCAAGGCATAAACAGATTGCCAGAACGACAATCACTACGTATCTTGATAAGATCTCCACTCTGCCTTCTCCTTTCTTAACTTATTCCGTCCACTAGAACAAAAGTGTGCTGTGTACACTCTCGCGTTCAAACACAGTTAAAGCACACCTTTTATTCCGCGCGTGTAGCTGCACATCATTAGCCCAAAAGGGCTTTTTATAGCACAGAAAATTCTGTGGAACTTTCTATGATATAAAATATGTACGAAACTCTCATGAAATGCTAATTATTTATACACAAAACATTAACGAATTCTGCATAGTTTAGACACATTTACCGCATATACTATAAACATATCATAACTGAAGCCACAACCGCAGCAGTGGTGACTGGCTTCTACTAGCTAACTACTAAAGTTTACATAGATTTTTTTTCATAACTCTCCCCTTTAAAGCCGACAAAGCTCAGTTAACCTGAACTTGTTGGCTTTCCCTCTGTCCTGCGGGATTAACCAAAGTGTCCACTGACATAATCCTGTGTTTTCTGATGCTTAGGACTTGTGAAAATATTTTTGGTTAAGTCATATTCGATTAAATCACCCATTAGAAAAAATGCTGTTTTATCCGCTATACGAGATGCTTGCTGCATATTATGTGTAACTATAATAACCGTGTAGCTTTTTTTAAGCTCGCCTAATAATTCTTCTATTTTGTAGGTAGAAATGGGGTCAAGTGCACTGGTAGCCTCATCCAGTAAAATTACCTCGGGATGAAGTGCCAGGGTTCTTGCAATACATAGTCTTTGCTGTTGCCCACCAGATAGAGCTGTTGCGCTTTTTTTAAGACAATCCTTAACCTCATCCCAAAGCGCAGCCGCTTTTAAACTACTTTCTACAATTTCATCAAGCTCGCTTTTCTTCTTACCATGATAGCTTGGCGCATAAGCAATATTATCATAAATGCTCATCGGAAATGGATTTGGTTTTTGAAATACCATTCCTATTTTTTTGCGTACCAGCATAGGATCAATATTCTGGTTATAAATATTGACCTCATCAAATATTACTTCTCCTATGGTTCTACAATTAGTAATCGTATCGTTCATTCTGTTTAGCACCCGTAAAAACGTGGACTTTCCGCAGCCTGAAGGACCAATGAATGCAGTAATCTCATTCTTTTCTATCTCCATACTCACATTGTTTAATGCTTGCTTCTCACCATAATATAAATTTAAGTTATTTATTGTAAACATGCTCATGCGTGAATGCTCACTTTCTTTTTAAATATTCCAGCAATCAGATTGGCAGATAGGTTAATGATAAAAACCAGAATCATTAAAATTGCTGCCATGGCATAGGGTACCCAATCTGGCGCTCCTCCCTCTGTGGCATATAAGTAAAGCTGTACTGTAAGCCCCGCTCCTGGCTCTGTAATATGTTTTACATAGTTAGTAGGCATTGTGTAATCAACACCAGCTGTATAGAGCAGTGCTGCAGATTCACTCACAATTCTGCCAATACTTAAAATTACCGCAACTACGATTCCTGGTAATGCACAAGGCAGCAACACAGTACGAATAATATGTAACTTAGATGCCCCTAAGGAAAAGGCAGCTTCCCGATAGGTAGGATTCACTTGCAGCAAAGCTTCCTCCGTGGTTCGAATCATAGTAGGTAATACGATTAATGCACAGGTGAGTGCACCAGCTAACATTGATCCGCTTCCACTTCCAATTCTTAAGGTACTAACAAAGAATGCCAGACCAAATAAGCCATACACAATAGAAGGAATTCCCGCCAGTATTTCAATCGAAAAACGAAAAGCTGAAATTAACTTGCCTGGTTTTGAATACTCTGCCAGATAGATGGCGGTACCTATTCCCAGGGGGATGGAGATAAGAAGGGTAATTAATACTACATATAAGGTATTAATAATCATTGGCGCAATTCCATAGGTTTCATTCAGCCGTGATGGTGCTGTGGTTAAAAATTCAAGGCTAAGATAGGGCAGTCCTTTTATAATTAGAAATGTAATAATACTAAGAATAAGTGCAATAACTGCAGCAGTGACCGTGTAGATTAAAGCACGTACAGCTATAATACCAGGGCGTATCTGTTTATCATATATTGTTTTATTCATGTAATCCTCCATTAATAGTGTGAATTGCTTTTATACTTCACATTAGCCTAGAAGCTGCCTCTTTGAGGCAGTTCAAAACCCGGAAGAAACAAGGAAGGAGCACCTTTGTATGAGTTTCGCAGTTTCTTCCCAATGTGAATTAAAGCCTTTTTAATTCACATTCCCTGCCTTCTTTATTAAAATATGAAAGATGGAATTGATAATAAATACAAACACAAAAAGTACTAGACCAATTCCGATTAATACACCTCTTGTCTGCTCTGTAGCATAGGACATTTCTGTAACAATTGCCGTTGTCAAAAATCGAACCGGTTTAAGCAACGATGGCATCTGCGGAATGTTACCTGCCACCATGATTACCGCCATGGTTTCACCAATAGCTCTGCCCACACCCAGCAACACTGCTGCCATAATTCCTGATTTTGCTGCTGGCAGGATTATGGTAAAGAGTGCAAATTCTTTTCTAACCCCCAAAGCATAGGCTGCATCCAGGTAAGTACGATCTACTGCATTGATACTGGTTTCACTTACACTAATAATTGTGGGCAAGGTCATAATGATTAGGACAATAACCGCTGACAGCATGGTTAGCCCCGAGGAAAGATTAAATATTTTCTGAACAAAGGGAACGATGAAGATTAATCCAAGAAATCCATAAATTACAGAGGGAATACCCGCTAATAAGCTTATAATAGAACGCAAGATAGAACCCAATCTCTTTGGTACCAATTGTCCAATTGCCAGCGCTACTAGTATAGAAATCGGAACTGCAAATATTATAGTGAAAAAAGTTACCACAAAGGAAGACAGAATAAAGGATAATATCCCATATTGCGGCGGTTCGTTTGCAGAATTCCACACAGACCCAAACAAAAACTCTTTGAGCCCCACCTTAAGAATACTTGGACCACCATTGGCAATCATAAAGGCTCCAATTAGAACCACCGAAATTATTGTGATTAAAGCAAAGAAGAAAACAATTGCTTTAAATATTTGATTGTATAGCTGAGTTTTTTGCTTTTTCATAACTTCTCCTTTGAAACAGTATAAGCGTTTATACGACTAAAGGGAAAAGAATGTATAGCATCTATACGTCCTTTCCCAGCTTTAGCTAACGTTTATAACAGCTTCTCTCTATTTATCTAAAATCCCAGTATTTTTGAAATGGTGTTATTTAAACTATGATTACTTAGATACGGTAATCTTCCTGGTTGCAGTATATTTGCCATCCTTGGTGGTAACAGTGATGGTAACACTTCCTGCTTTCTTAGCAGTAACAACTCCTGTTGCAGAAACAGTTGCGATTGATGTATTAGAAGATTTCCAGGTTACAGCAGGATTTGATGCATAGGAGGGTTCAATCGTAGCTTTCAATGCAAGAGTCTTACCAACCTGTAATTTAGCACTGGTTTTATTTAACTTAACACTGCTAACAGGATAGGAAACTGTTACTTTACAGCTCTTACTAATTCCTGAACCGTCTTTGGTATATGCTGTGATGGTTGCAGTTCCTTCACCGACTGCAGTAACCATACCTGTTGCAGTAACAGTAGCTACACTTGGATTTGAACTAAGGAAGGTTAAGGTTTGATTGCTTGCGTCTTCAGGAACAATAACAGGTGTCAGAGAATATTTGTTACCTGGCATAATTGTAACGGAAGTACTTCTTAAAGTGACATCAGTAGCTTTAATTTTTACAAGGTTGTTCTTAACAAAGCCCATCTTATCAATAACCTTCTGACCATCTGCACTTGCAATGAAATCTAAGAATGCCTGTGCTGCAGGAGTAGTTGCTTTTTTCTTGTTAGATACGAGTAAGAAAGGTCTTTTAATTGCATAGGAACCATCTGCTACGGTATACTTGGAAGGCTCAACACCCTCAACCTTTAATGCCTTTACCTTGGTATCATCCATATCTCCAAGTGACATGTAACCAATTGCTCCAGAGTTATTCTGCACGGAGGTCTGCATCACACCTGTGCTTGCAAGAGATCCATCAAGATTTGCATCATAACCGCTTGGAAGTGCTGTACCATAATCTACTTTAAAGAAATCTTCAAAACAACTTCTGGTACCAGAACCTGCTTCACGTCCGAAAGGAGCTATTTTAACACTTGTGGTATAAGAGCCGCTAATTTGATTCCAATTTACTGCTGCGGTATCTCTGGTAAATATTTTATATAATTGAGCTGGAGTTACTTCATTGATTGGGTTACTTTTGTTAACAACAACTGCAAGTCCATCCAAACAAATCTGAACTTTATTTAATACTTCTGCTTCCGCACTTGTTAACTCTCTGCTGGACATACCAAAATCAACTTTTGAATCTTTTGCATCTGTAATACCAGCGCCAGAGCCAGTAACATTCTGTTCAACAATTTTGATGCCTGGGTACTTTGCCATAAAAGCCTCTGCAAGAGCCTGAACAAGTGGGTTAACTGAGGTCGAACCGGATAATACAACTGTTCCTGTTATTTCTGCTGCTTCAGCAGTCTTAGGTACATATGTAATGTTTGAAAACATCACAGCTACTAACAAAATTAACGATAATAATTTCTTCATGAGATCGCTCCTAATCTAATTTTTATTTACAACATGTAACTGTTCAGAACCAATCAGAATATTTAATAAAATAGCCGTGAAAGCTTGCTTTCTAAGGATAGTTTATTAAATATTTATGTTTGGCGAGAGCCAAACAGCGAGGAAACCAGGTTTCCGAGCTTGGTTTTGAAGAGTTACAACAACATAATTTCTGTGGTAGAAATTTGTTGTTCTCTGTTTACGTATTCATTATAGCGATTCCAATGTAAAATCTAATATCACACAAAGGTTAAATTTTTGCCTATTTTTGTTAAATCTGGGTTAAGCTTTCTGTTAAATATGTAAATTTTGTTATTCTGTAACTGCTTACTATTAAGATAAAACCTATTTCTTTTTACTCATTTATTGTTTTATTTTTACATTTACTGTATAGTGAAAGAAAGGAGGGATATCGATGCATCGAAGAATACTTGGAATATTTCTAGCATTTACAATCGCTATTATTATCAGCGCCATTTATATGATGGTTCCTCTAAATACGAAATCAAATAATATTAAGAAAGAAATGCAAGGGGTTAGAATTAATAAGGATACGGGTGAGGTTTTAGAAAGTTTAACCGTATCAATTGATGGTAACATTAACATATGGGAAAATAGTTTAAGCTTCTCCTTTGATGGGAATCTATCCCTAAGTAATTTAAATCACTCTAAAGAAACAAATGCTTCCTTGATTTATAGCAATGGCTTTGGTAAGGGCGGATTAGAGCAAAGAGGAAATTTATCATATCAGAGGAACATAAGTAAACAGGGAAAGATTATTCCTGATATTGCGATGGCTTTCTGGGTAAATACGGACTCTGACTTCTCCTATCTAGTCATAGCTAATTACGAGGAGGACTGTATTAATAGTTCTTCTGATGATTCTGTTAAAGTTTTTAATAGTGATGATATCCTGATATTTCCCGCTACGGATGCAGTATCTGCATTGAAAATATTGGGCGAGAATAATGTGAATAAAGACATTTATATGAAAACTTTGTTTGAGGACTATAATTTTGAAATTAACGAACCAGATTAATTGCTCAGATACTTACAAACCTAACAACTAGTGAAAAACGAGATGTACCTAAGTGAATAGAAATGAAATAGGTGTATGGAATTGTTGAGTTATTTGAACTGACCCTATAAGTTAGACGTAAATCTAACTTATAGGGTCATTCTTTTTATATTCTACAGTTAATATCAATAGTAGCCTTTTATTACCTCTCTTCTTCCAGCACACTCTTTCGAAAACCAATCCAGGTCGCCACGAAGTATAGACAATAGATAAGTAAGAACAATCCTACCGAAGTGGCTAGGGATGTCAACAAGATTCCCGAAAAGAAGGCTTCAAACATTTGATTAATACACGCTGTAATGAAGCAGCTAAAAACTACTGGCAGAAAAATCGGAAATCCAAAGTAAAAAAGTAACTGCTTTAAGATAAAGAAATCCATACGCTGTCGTTCCATTCCAAGGTTGTGGAGAATCTTATATCGGAATTTATACTGAACAGCATCACTCAACTGTTGAACAGAGAGTATCGCCGCTGCTACACATACCAACACCAAACCCAAATAAAACAAAGAGAAGGTAATAATTGTAAAGGTGGAACGATTTTCAGATAAAAGAGCACCTTTTACATTAACATCATCTTGGAACAAAGAGTAATTCCCATTCGGTTCCTGTCTTTTATGCATGACGGCATTCAGGGCATTTAACCCTTCATAATGCTGCAAAGTGGTTTCTTCTACGGTATCTATTGCTAATACCTCTCCTCTTACCTCCATGGACTGTACCATTTCATCAGGAAGAATAATAATGTAATAAGCACCATTGATTCCGTATAATGCAAAATTCTCGGTTTTTGTCTCTTGATAAAGAAATCTTTTATCCTTAAAGGTTAAATTAAAATCATTTACCTTCTTAATTACTTCCTCTACCTTTGCACTTCCTTGCACAATAAAGTGACCATCCTGTAACTCCACTTCCTGATATCCCAACATTTCACGTAGACGCTTATAATCACTGTAAGCCATTACTGTATCATCCTCGTAGTACGAGCCTCCCATTGGGGTCTCTTCCAGCAAGTCATAGAGTCCCCTGCTGCCACTACGGTAAATGGTATATCTCCATTCATCTTTAATCTTAAAGTTCTCCTTAATATACTCCTGATACTCCTTAAAATCACGCCCCTCTACAACACTGCCGAGTGCAATATCAAAGGGCATCACAGCATCCACTTGCGTATCAAAAAAACCCTTAAATAATATCCCCACCGAAAACGCAGTCATAGTCAAAGTTAGTATAATCCCCAATGTTCCTAGGGTAATTCTCATGGTGTTCATTTTTGAAGACAAGCTTCGGATTAATAGGAAGAGTCCCTTATTATATTTTAGTTTTTTATTCTGTATAAATGCTTTGATTAAAATGGAAGACAAGGAGATATAAAAACCATAGTTACTAAAAACACACAATAAAAATGCGATTCCAAGTCTTAAAGGGGTAACATTACTGTCCCCATCTGAAAAAACATACCATAACAGCATTCCTCCGAGAATTGCTGACAGAAGGGATAGTAAGAATAGAAGTACACTCCCCTTTGTGGATTTAAACTTCATAGTTTCATTTTTCTTATCCGCATATAACAGATCATGAATTTTCATTTTGCGTAATCTGCGCTTTGACCGTAGTATGGAAAAGGCATAGATTAACACCAGATAAAGCAACGTCAATAATAGGGCTTGATAGGAAAATGCTATTTTGACCCTATAATTTGCCTCAAAAATATTCATTATAATTAAAGTTAAAAACTGATATAGAAAGGTACCCGCAAATAAACTAAGTAAAAAAGATATGGCACCCATAAGTATATTTTCGCGAAGAAACAGCTTTGAAATAGCTCGGTTACTAATACCTAAGGTCATATAAATTCCGAATTCCCGGCTTCTTCTTTGCAGCATAAACCGGTTCATATAATGAACCATCCAGGCACAGACAAATACAATAAAAACAGACACCATAATAATAGTATACTTCATGGATATCATCATTTTATTAAGCATTTGAATATCCTCTGAGTACATAATCATATTAAAGGCATTGAGCAGGGAGAAGATCAAGGTAACCGTTAATAAATAGATGCCATAATCCTTTGCAGAACGTTTTGCATTACGAAGTGCAAGCTTAGAAAGCATGAGAATCCTCACCTCCTAATAAGGTTACAGTGTCTAAGATTTCCTGAAAGAATTCCTTGCGACTTTGTTTTCCTCTTTGGATTTCACTAAATAACCTTCCATCCTTTAGAAATAAAATTCTCTTGCAGTAACTTGCGGAGAATACGTCATGGGTAACCATTAGAATCGTTGCTCCAAATATGTCATTCATGCTGGTCAGGGTATTTAGTAGAATACCAGCGGACTTTGAATCCAGTGCACCGGTTGGTTCATCTGCCAGAATAATCTTCGGCTGGTTGATGAGAGCTCTGGCACAGGCACAGCGTTGTCTTTCTCCGCCAGACACCTCATAGGGAAACTTAGATAATAGTTCACTTATACCTAGTCTTGAAGCGATTTCGTTAATTCTTTTTTCTAATTCTGTTAAGTTTTCCTTTGCAATGGTAGGTGCCAAGGCTATGTTTTCTTCTAAGGTCAGCGTATCTAATAAATTAAAATCCTGAAAAATAAAGCCCAAGTTCTTCTGCCGAAAGAGCGCTAGTTCATGGTCCTTCAACGTGGTGATATCTGCTCCATCCAAATAAATATGACCTGCACTTACTGTATCGATCGTTGCAATGCAATTTAGCAGAGTAGTCTTACCACTACCAGAGGCTCCCATGATTCCTACAAATTCACCTTTCTCCACTTCAAAGGAGATTCGGTTAATTGCTTTTGTAATAACTGCTTTTGATCCATAATATTTCTCTACATTATCAACTCTTAGTAATGTCTCCATATATTAGCCATACCTTTCATAGTCTCTGCAACCTTTAACTACAGACAAAGATTATGTCCTTTCCTTTATAATAGGAGAAGCTAGGTTAATTCTTTGAATATCTCCTGATGAAACTAATATAGCAGATAGTTACTCTTAATTTTACTTACACTTTTGTAAGTCCTGCAGATATCTCGGCAGTTAAATTTCCAACGGGAAAGAAGATGGTTATTTCGGTAAATTCATTTTTATTTGATTTTGCTGTAATCGATAATCCTAATTTATCACATAGTTTCTTGCACAGATATAAACCAATACCTGTGGCTTGCTTGTTCTTTCGATTAGAGCCTGTAAAACCTTTCTCAAAAATTCTTGGAAGATCATAATCCGCAATACCTATTCCATTATCCTTAATGGATAGATAGATACCCTCATTACTCTGGCTAGAATAGATCGATAAACAGGGAGAAGCTTCATTCTGATACTTAATTGCATTTGTTATAATCTGATTTAGAATGTATCCCAGCCACTTTTCATCTGTCCAAACAGTATCCTCTGTTTCTTCTACTTGTACCGAAAACTTACGTTCAATTAATGCCGCTTTTTGCTGTAAAATAACCGATTGAACCACATCAAACAGACGGATTTGTTTTATAAAATAATCCTGTTCCACCGTCTCACTTCTGGCATAGTAAAGTGTTTGCTCCACTAAATAGTAGATTCTTTGCAACTCCTCTGAAATTCTCTTTGTCTCTTCACTCTTATTATTAGCACAAATAAGGGAAATTGCTGTAATTGGAGTCTTAATCTCATGTATCCATTTTTCTATATACTCCTTATAAGAGATCTGTCCATGTCTGGATTTACCAACCTCCTCCAGCATGGATTTTGTTCCTTCCCTAAGTAGGGTATAATATACCTTCTCCCATTGGGTTGTAGGTTTACCAATCACTTCACTAATCAGATATTTCTGATCAATTCCCTCAAGAAGTCTAAGAATCGCTCTCTGTCTTTTCTTAATAACTTGGAAATTAACCACCAAGCAGATACTTAGGATAACCACCCAACTTAGCAAAATCAGAGTAACTGCACTATTTGATATTCCTAGCAGCTTTAAAAAAATCACTAGTGCAAGCGCTGAAAATATGTGCACGAAAAGAAGTGATAGCTTCTCGTAGAGATAATCAAAGAAACTCATTGAAATCCTCCTTACGTAATCGATATCCTTCTTTTGGAATTGTCTCAATAAAATCCGAATAGCCAAAATCTGATAATCGCTTTCTTAACCTTGATAAGTTAACATGAAATATATTCTCATCTACATAGAACTTATTCTCCCACAAAAACTCTATAAATTCCTCTCTGGAAACAACCCTGTCTTGATTGAGGAATAGGCAGGAAAGAAGTTTTATTTCATTCTTTGAAAGTTCGATTAGAACCTCTTTTATTCTTAACTGACCCTTTACTATATTCAGACAGGCTTTCTCAAAAGTCAGCTCTTCCATGTAACTAATATTTCCTCTCTCCAGCATACGTTTTACCTTAGCAAGAAGAACTGGGAGACTGTAAGGCTTTCTGACATAATCATCTCCGCCAAGCTCCATTGCTCGCAGCTCGTCCGCCTCCTGATCACGCCCTGTAACGAAAAGTATTGGAACCTGTGATATTTCTCTAATTCTTTTGCAGATGTGAAAGCCATCTTCTTCAAATAGATTTATGTCCAGGAGTACGGCACCTGTCTTTGCAATCAGTTGCTCTAGGTGACTAAAGTCTTCCGGGCATAAGGTATAAAAGCCATTGCTAATAAAGTAATTAGAAACCTCAGTACGTATATTGTTATTGTCTTCAATGATCAATATGGTTGACATAGAAAAAGCTCCTTCTGCACAGATTATGTAAATTATTATACCTTTAACTTAAAAGTTACGTCTATAGAATTTCTTTTCTTATATACGTTAAATTTGAATAGAGTATAAAAAAATCTATAAACCAACTTTATTCTTTTAATTTGCACAATTGGCTATCCAACACAAAAGCCGCTCCCAATATAGGCAGCGGCTTTTAACGCGAGTAAAATTTATATTTTATCTTAATATACTACTAGTTACGCTATTATCAATGATAAACTCCGGCGCTCCCATATACCCAGGCGCAACTTCATACTCATCAAAAGCAATCACAAGCTCATTGTCAGCATTAAAGTAAAAGTTTTGGTCAGGTTTAATTGCTTCAAAGTTATCTAATCCATCCTCTGTATCAATGAAGTATGTTTTATCTTCATTCTTTATTTGAGCCCTCATTTGCTCCTTAATGTTCTCACTGATTACTTTGACATAGTCTGTATCTGCTTTGAACAAATCGCTTAAGGTTGCTATTTTACCTGTCTGTTTATTAAAATGATAGAATTTACTATACTCATAACCACTTGCCTGTACTTCAAGAACATTAATTCTTAAAGTAAACCATTCCTCTGTATCCGTAACTACTTCCCAAGATACATCCAGTTCTTTATGCATATCGGAAGAATCCCCAACTTCCTTTTCAAACTGTTTCACCAATAAATCAGTGTAATCAATAATCTCTTGATTGGTCTCATCAATAGCATTTGAATTGTTATTCTCGGAATTATTGCTATCCGTATTTGTATTACCTGTATTTGTGTTTTCTATATCTGTATTTTCAATCTGGGGTACCTCCACATTTGCTTTACTATTTCCATTATCAAACACATATTTATCAATGGTTACAACACGCACAATGCCACCCAGGATTGGTATATCACCCATGGCTTCGGCAATTTTACTATTGGTATTTGGTAACACTACTAAGAGAAGCGCTGCTGCTGCAACTGCACTGCCACCTACTCTAAACTTATATAACTTATTTCTGCGTCTTTTCTCAACTTTTGCTAAACTTATGCTCTTATGTACTTCTTCTAATCCTACTTTTGGGGCTTTCACTGCGTTATACTTTTCCTTTAATTCTTCTATTTTTCTTTTATTTTGCATCTTTTATCTCCTTATTCTTCTAGACTTATTTGTAGTTTTTTCAGGGTTCTATACATTCTGCTTTTCACTGTATTTAATTTCTCACCCGTCATATCTGCTATTTCTTCCAATGTATACTCTTCATAGAATTTTAAAATTATAATTGTCTTATCCGTAGCATCCAGGTTATCTATCGCCTTCTCCAAATCATAATCTACATAAGAATCTGACTGTGAAATATCTAAATCGGATATGTCGTAAGAATCCTTTTTGTGTTTTTTTATAAAAGCCAATGCTTCGTTTATCATAATGCGATAGATCCAGGTATTTGCATAATCAGGATTTTTCAAGGTTTCACTTTTAAGGATTGCTTTGTAAGCGCCTTCTTGAACAATATCCAGGGCATCCGTCTCATTATGCACATAACTGTAAGCCAATCGATAATATTTGTCATAATTCCTAATTAAGTAATTCTCAATCAGGTCTTCCATAATGTTCTTCATTCTAATAATCATACCTTTCTATCTATCTATAAACTTTGCGCCGCGGACACAAGGTTTTGTGTTTCAAGCTAACTTCATTTGTTATCGTCTATCTATTAGATTACTAGTATTGCAAAATAGTTGCATTGTATGAAAATATTTATTTTAAGTAGTAATTAGATTTATTTAATACTTTACCTTCGTACAGATAATAAAAAGAGGACTGACGCCCTCTTTTCATTGATCGCTATATTATGAGTATACTCCTTTATAACTGACACTTTTTGATTTGACAAGTTTGGCTAAATAGCAATCCACCAGAATACACCGAATTTATCTACAACATCCGCACAGTAATTATTCCATTCCACCGGTCCCAAGGAATGAATCACTGTTCCTCCCTCACTCAATACTTCAAAGGCGTGTCGGACAGCCTCTTCACTACCCATTTCATAAACATTAAAAGCAGTGGTCTGCCAGGCCTGTCCTTTTGTGCGTTCACAATCCTCTGGTGCTTCACTGACTGCCATAAATAATTGATCATTTACCATTAGTTCACAATGTGCATACGTATTTTCCGGCGTTGTAAAATTTAAACCTATTTTTGCACCAAAGGCGTCACAATAACGTTCTACTGCTTCAAAGCTGTTTTTCACATATACCTGTGCTCCTATTTTCATCACTACACTCTCCCTTTAAGTTTAAGTTTATACCTATCAATGATTATAACATATATTGATTTATACTTCCAACATATCCCATTAAAATACATAAGTGTAATGCTATATGTAACTTGACTCACAAGATTCCAAAAAGTTTTTAATAATAGCAAAGAAGACTGTGCGTTACATATCCAAATCTACCGTCAATTAACACCATTATAACTCTGCTTGTGATAGTATTAAATTAAATGAATTTTACGAAAACATGAAACTTTTTTCACTGAATTGTGGTATTGATAGTTGAAAGGAGGATATGAATGGAAGATTGTACAATCATAAAAAAATTGAAGCTAAATAAAGAGAAGGCTCTTGAGGCTTTGATGCAACGCTACACTTCTTATGTGGTTACTATCATTATGAGAATTGGTGGTCAGCTTTTGTCACCACAGGATGTGGAGGAAATTGCATCAGATGTATTTTATGCTGTATGGAAAAGGCGGGAAAGCCTGATAGAGACCGATAGTTTAAAACCATACCTTGCACAGATAGCAAGAAATATGACAAAGACACGATTAACGAAAACCCGAGAAGAAGATCCTTTGGAAGAAGACATTCTTGTCCTAATTTCTGATGGTATGGATGAACAGCTTATACAGAAGGAACAATTAGAATTTCTACGTGAAACCATCTTAAGGTTTGATTATCCGGATAAGGATATTTTACTGGCTTATTATTTTTGGAATTATAAATTAGCTGAGATTGCAAAGTTGTTTGAATTGCCGCTCTCCACGATTAAATCAAAACTCTATCGTGGTCGCAGCGAGCTTGTGAAAAGATTTGAAAAAGGAGGTTATCATTATGAAGCATAAAATTAATTTACATCAATTATTTATTAAGCTAGACCTGGAAGATATGTCTATAGAAGACAGCTTCTCTCCTTCCCACCAGATTGACA
>JAFACO010000269.1 GCA_023425485.1 Bacillota bacterium | reverse complement strand
ATGCAGAGATGGTCCCCAGGTGGGCATCTCCAATTGATTAAACAGTTCAAAGCTTCTTAGTCGTAATTGAAGCATCCAATCTGGTTCGTTTTGACGGGCAGATATTTCACGAACAATACTCTCTGTTAAGCCGGGAGATACCTGTTCACTGTCGTGGGAGGTATCACGAATGTCATAAATACCTCTTTCTATTTCTTCAAGTTGAGTTTTCTTTCTTTCCATATAGACCTCCTTTACAAAATTTGCTGATAGAAACCATTAAACAAAGCGGGCAAAGCCGTTGATATTGATTTCATCAATCAAATCACGATTTCCGAGGCTGACAAATTTTCCATTGGATAGTATGTGTACATAATCTACGGGAAGATTTTCTAACAGTCTGGGACTATGGGAGATAATCAGTAATGCATTATCTTCATTCTTATAGTTTAAAATACCTTTGGTAACTACTCGTACTGCATCCACATCAAGCCCAGAATCAGTTTCATCGAGGATAGCCAGTTTCGGTTGAAGAGTTAGCAGCTGTAGAATTTCACTTTTCTTCTTTTCACCACCGGAAAAGCCAACGTTTAAATATCGGTTAGCATAGGAGCTATCTAGTTGAAGTGTTTCTAATGCTTCCTTCATTTGACTTTTAAATTGCAAAAACTTAATTGGTTTTTGCTGTTTGGCAACTTGTGCAGTCTTTATAAAATCAGTTACGGTAATGCCGTCAATTTCCTCAGGAGCTTGAAATGCCATAAAGATTCCCTTTTTAGCTCTGACATCAGCCCTGGATTCGGTAATGTCTTCACCATTAAATTCAATTCGACCTCCGGTTACCTGATAAACAGGGTTGCCCATAATGGTATTGGCAAGGGTTGATTTACCCGAACCGTTTGGTCCCATAATGACATGAACTTCTCCCTTTTGTATAGTTAAGTCCACACCTCTAAGAATCTCATCTCCAGATTCAAGCGCGGCGTGTAACCCTTGCACATTCAATAATGTTTGATTCGTCATGATTTTCCTCCTTGTCTTTATCGTCATCATGTTTACAGGTACACTGAAATTCGCAAAAGGGAACACATAGCTTTAAATGCTCCAAAAAGCGAAAAACAGCATCTGCTTCATTGGAATTCAGTGTAGAAACGAAGTCACATAAACTGGTATTAGCTTGTTGATGAAGCTGCTGGTGACCTCGTATCGATATTCGGCCCTTATCCGTCAGGCAGAAATATTTTTCCTTTTTATTATCCTCACGTTTAATTGTCTCAATCAATTCCTTTTGGCGGAGCTTCTCAACCATTTGTGTAATAGCACCCTTCGTAATCCCTAGCCGTTCGGAGAGTGCACTAACGTTATCGGAAGGATAACGTGCTATGGTATCCAATAATTGAACCTCGGCATGATAAAGTAAAACTCCGTTACCATAGTCCTTGGGTTTCTTTTTTTCGTCCTCCAGAAGACGTGTAATTCCAAATATCTGCTCTGTCACTTTGCAATACATCATCAAGATCCACCCTTTATTTAGTTACGATTTGCAATTACAGCAGCATTTCGTATTTTTTGTTTAGTAGCTAAATCATTTTGATTGTACCCCCAGGATTTTCGAATGTCAATATGCATTCTTTGATTTTCTAAGGCTTTGTTCTACTACATTTTCAAAATTCAATCAAAACAGACAGCAAAACCAAAGTTTTATGGTTTGTATCCAAAGCTTACCGCTATACTGTTACGAAAAAATCTATAGAATAGGTCAAAGCTAGGATTGAAAAATATTGAATTATGGAATATAATCTTAACCAAAGTACAAATAAAAGATAGGCAGGATGATCTGACCATGACAGTCAGCTCATCTTTTTTTATGGTTTAACTGTACAGAAAGACAAAAGCAAAGAATTACGGAGGATATACATATGAAAAAAATCACAGTACAAACGTTGATTATCATGGGAATACACTTAGGAATTTATCTGATGCTTCTAATTGGGGGAGGGAGTGTTTCTGGACTTCGTATACTTTTGTTTACAGTTTTGTCCTTAGTGGGAACCTTCGGAATACAATTCTTACTGTTTAAAGAACAGGAGAAAATGAATCAGCAGACAAAAAGGAGTTTGCAAGCGTTTAACGAAGGAAATTTTGTAGTTGAGGTGGAAGAACAGTTTCGAAATTCATTTTATAAAGAAATAAATGCTCAATTAGTTGCCCTGAAAAATATGTTAAATCAATGGGTATATCAGCTTTTAACTTCTTCGGTATCCGTTAAGAATTCAGCAGATAGAATATATCGCTTTTCGGAAAATACAAAGCAGAGTATGTATGAAATGTCCATGGCTACTCAAGAAATTGCTAAGTTCTTTGAAGATATGGCAGATCGTCTTAATCAGGTATCAAATGCTGTAACGGTACTTAATGATACCAGCACAAAGATTGCAAACAGTACCAATAAAGCAAACAGCCAGATAAATCAAGCCAATCTGGACGCTGATGAGGGTGGAAAGGCTGTTGCAATCATGTCAGAGTCAATGAAAAAGATCAGTAAGGAAGTGAGCAATGCGCAACATACTGTAGTAGAGCTCGGAAGTATTACGGAGAGGATACAATCGATTACAGAAAGTATCACAGCAATATCCAGTCAGACCAATTTACTGGCACTGAATGCATCAATCGAGGCAGCAAGGGCTGGTGAGCATGGCAAAGGATTTTCAGTAGTAGCACAGGAAGTTAGAAAATTAGCAGAGGAGTCAAGAAGTTCTGCTGAAAAAATTAATAACCTGGTTGTAGATGTAAGAAATGCTGTTCAAAATACCAAGGAATCCATGGAAGTAGTGGAAGCAGACGTTAATCACGGGGTAGGAGTTACAGGTCTGGCAATCACAAGCTTTGAAAAGATTAAACAGAATGTTAGTATTGCAGCAACCCTGATGACAGACATTGCAAAGGATATAGCGGAACAATCGGAAAAAACATCAACAATCTCCTTACATACAGTTGAATTGGCTGATATGGGACAAATCGGGACAGCGAATGCGGAAGAATTGTCAGCAACAACCCAGAATCAGCTTGAGGCAATTGAAGAAAATCATCGTAATACAGATCAGATGATAAAGATTGCGGAGAATTTGGAAACTGTGATGCAGCAATTTGACTTATCCATTGGTAATCAGATGCTGGCAGCTTGTGAAAATCTTGCAGAGTTGGATGCAATACATCATTATACCAATCAAGAATTAATGTCTCTATGCCAGAAAGCAGGACTAAGTGAAATACATATCATTAACCAAGAGGGTGTAATTGAAAGAACCAGCAATGAAACCATCTTAGGGTTTACCTTCAGTAAAGAGCCTGGAAGCCAGACTTATGACTTTATGAGAATAATAGACGAACCCTCATTAAGGGTGAATCAGAAATCCTCATTTCGAGATGTGGATGGTAAATTATTTAAGTATACTGGTATATCGATGAGAGATCACAAAGGAATTATTCAATGTGGGTTGGAGGCCTCCAGAGTGGGTGAATTTAAGGGAGGGGTAATTAAGTAGTCCTCTCCGCTTTTAGTACAGAGGATACTTCCCTATTTCTTTGATATTAATGAAAAAATTATTTTAACAGGTGCAAACACTTAGACACGACTCTAAGGTGTTTGCACTTTTTATTACTATTTTTCGGCATCAAGGTTATGATTCCTATTCTCCATCATAAATTTTAGAGGGTCATAACCAGCTTGTGGATTAGATAGATAAGAATCATAAAAGGAAATCTTTAAATCAACAATATTTATATTTTTTTTAAGATCGTCTATTTGCTTCAGGATCGTCTTACGGTGGTCAGCCATGATTTGTCTTCGTGCTGGGGCAGTTCCTTCGCCTTGCATGCATAAATCAATATATTGCTTAATTTCCTTGACTTGCATTCCGGTATTTTTAAGGCAGCAAATCAATTTCACTACATCAAGGTCTTCTTCACTAAATTGTCGGTTTCCAGTGCTGTTTCGGGTGACAAAGGGGAGAAGGCCTTCTTTATCATAAAAGCGGATTGTATAAACGGAAATATCACAAATTTTTGCAATTTGATTAATGGTATACATC
>JAFACO010000252.1 GCA_023425485.1 Bacillota bacterium | reverse complement strand
CTATTAACAGTGCTATGTTCTGCTTGGCTTCCAGCCAGAAAGTTAAGTAAGCTTAACCCGCTTCAAGTTCTAAAAGAAGCAGAAGATCAAAAGGTAATTAATAAAGTAAAGAAGTATCGATTTATTTCCCTGATCTTTGGAATTGAAGGGGAACTTGCAAGAAAATCACTCTTTGCCAGAAGGAAATCACTTCGCACCTCGACAGTTTCTTTAACTTTATCTTTTTTTGCTTTTAGTATTTTTTTATGCTTTATAACTTTATCAGAGATAAGCACCAAGTACACTTATTTCGAAAGATATCAGAATGCCTGGGACATAATGTTAACCTTAAAGGATCAGGATTTAGCTACAGGGAAAGAGGACTTATTAGATAAAATAATACAAATTAGATCCATGGAGGATGTGGAAAGCACCAGTGCGTATCAGAAGGCACTTGCATTTACATGGGTAGAAGAAGGTATGCTTAGTAATGAACTTCAGGTACTTGGCAGTCTTTCAAACGTTGCCGGTGGTGATATCAATAAAATGAAAAATAGGTATAAAGTAAAAGTACCAATATTAATCCTGGACAATATCAGTTTTGAGAAATACATGAAAAGTATTGGTAATAACACCGATTCTAAAGAACCAGGAATGGTTGTTATTAATCGAATCTGGAACAATGTTCATAGTAATTACCGCAATAAGCAATACGTATCCTTTTTAAGAGAGCAGGAGGGTGCCTCACTGACTATTACACAAGAGCAAGTGGAAGGTCAACAAATGGTAGAAATACCGATTTTAGCTTATTCGAAAGAAGCACCCAGCCTGCGAGAAGAGTATGCAAATTATGCCTTAGTTCAGGTTGTTTCCCTTAGTACCTGGCAACTGCTATTAGGGAGTTTTGAGGTTGAAGAGAATCATACCTATATGAATATACAAACGAAAACGGATGCAGCCATTGACAAACTACAGACTGATTTGGAGCGACTTTTTCAGGGCAGAAATTACGAAATTGAAAATAGGATAGAAGAAAAACAATTTAATGAGGAGGCATATAAGGGATATGCAATAATTATAGGTACCATATGCGGAATGCTTGCTTTAATAGGCCTTGCAAATGTTTTTTCTCATACCTTGGGATTTATACTGCAACGAAAAAGAGAATTTGCCAGGTATCTATCCATAGGATTATCTCCAAAGGGTATGAAGAAAATATTACTAATTGAGGCAGTAACCATAGGTGGGAAACCAATCGTAATATCCATTCCGTTTGTTGTTATCTTTGTGATATTTGCGGCAAATGAAAGTTATATTAGTTTATCTGAATTTTTGGTAAATTTACCAATTCTTCCATTATCTTTATTCGCTATAATGATTTTTGGATTTGTTGCTTTGGCGTATTGCATTGGGGAAAGAAAAATTAGAAAGTTAAATTTAATTGAGACCCTTAGGAATGATACTTTATTATAGATTTTAATTTAGAGATATGGTTTAGAGGCATGGTAATGAACTTAAACAACTAAAACATAAGAGGAAGAAACACGCGCAGCGAGTTTCTTCCTCTTGTACATTATAGAACCCATAACAGGCACATTCATATTTTTAAAGCTTATTTATTAACGTCACAAACTTTTGAAGGATTCTGACAAAGACCAATGGTTTTTGTAACCGGTAAGGTAAAACATATTCCGTGTGCTTCCGTTTTAAACCCAGCATATTGTTTTACACATTCCATAATTTTATCTGCAGTCTCATTATCGGTAAGTGTTAAAATCATTTCCTTTTCACTGTCAGTGCTAATTCCCATAATATCCTTGTGCATTGAACTAATGCCACGAGCATTAATGATAGTAGCACCGACTGCACCTTTTGAAAGAACATATTCAACTATTTGCTCGGCAAAGCCTACATTAACTACAATATATAAGGCCTTCATATTACTATTAATCATTTTTTCCTCCTCAAATTACACTGACAATTTATCAACAGGAACAACAAATGCGATTCCAGTATTCGGTTTGTCAAACTTAAATTTTGTGATTAATTGTTCCAATATTTTGCTGGTTTTATCACCAGTTACGATACAAGTAATCATAACTTTCTTTTCATCCGGTACAAGGCCAAGCATATCTTTAAAATATCCAGTTTGTACGGAGCACTTAGTATACACTAAATCGATTAGATGGCAGCTATTGTCCAACAACATTTTCGCTATTTCTTCCTTATATTTTCTAATAGCGACAACAGTCAAAAAATCAACACCATATTCTAGATCAGTCAAGGTTATAAATTCTCCTTCTTTAAATAAATTTTCCATAGGCTATTCCTGCCTCCTAACATCGAGTTGTATGCCCAGTAAATCATCAGAGAAAATATCCGAAAGATCTTCATCGAGATCTTCGGGTTCATGAGTCTTATTCCATTCATCAACACGACCAGCAAGTTCAGCCAACTCTTCTAAATCATCATTCTCTGCTTCTTCAAGAGATTTATCGACTTTCTTCATTGCTACATGATACACTATACCTAAAAATTGAACAGCAATCAATGGGGTAACTGAAATAAATGCAATAATTCCAAAACCATTTACTAAAATGGACTGTGCACCGGACCCAGATGTAGCAGCAACAGCCTGTGCCACCCCAAGTGTAAGCGGTGTTAAGAAAGCGGAAGTTAAAGCACCACCGGATACACCACCTGAGTCAAAAGCCAAGCCAACGAACATTTTCGGTGTAAATATCATCATAATAAGAGCAATTGCGTAGAGGGGTACTAAAAACCACATGATATTAACGGCTGTCAGAATCTTTACCATTGCTAGTAAGGAAGCAAAACCAATACCGATTGCAAGCGTCATACGAATGGTTAACTTTTTAATATGACCATTGGTTATTTCCTCCAATTGTTCTCCAAGTACAGTAACAGCAGGTTCAGACAAGGTAATTGCAGCTCCTAGAATATATCCAACTAATAAAAGCAACCATTTAAACCATTCAGGACGTGTTACATCCAGGAATACTTCCCCGATATATTTACCGGCAAAAGCAAAACCATAATCGATTCCTGACAGGAAGATCAATAGACCAATGAAAACTACAACAGTTCCAAGTAAGATGGTTATAAATTCTTTTTTTGGTTGTTTAATTAAGAAGAACTGGAAAGGTAAAAATACAATGACAACTGGTAAAAGCGCTAGTGCGATTCCAGATAGATTACCTGTAATAATTTCTGTAAAGGTTCCTACTGTTCCAGGTGCATAAATCTGTTCTGGGGGGAGAACACCATTGTACTTGGCGTTAAGGAAGATACCATAGATAGCCAAAGCAATTATGGGACCAACAGAGGCTAGACCTATAATTCCAAAGGTATCGTCATTACTTTTATGCTTTGATAATGTAACGGATACACCCAAACCTAGGGCTAAGATGAACGGAACGGAAATATCTCCAGTAGTTGCACCGCTTCCATCAAAAGCTAGAGCAACAAACTCATTTGGGACAAGGAAGATACAAAGGAAAGTAATAACATATAGAATTGCAAAAACAACTTTAATGTTTATGTCTTTCATAATGCGAAAGAGTGAAAAACCAACAAAAACACCAATTCCAATACCCATAATCCAAATAAATACGGTTTCATTAATAATGGGCATAATCATGTTAGTCTGTCTTGCTAAAACTGTTAAGGCTGGTTCAGCAATTGTAGCAAGTAGACCAAAAACAAGTCCAAAAAAGATAATAAAGGCTGGTTTTTTAAGTTTTATTAGTGAGCCTCCGACAAGCATTCCGATCGGTAGGATACTAATATTTAGTCCATCCAAAAATAACGTTTGCCCCAATACCACACTCACATAACCAACTAATAACTTAATATAATCGGATATGCTATGTAGAGGAGCAATAAAACCACAAACAATAACTATTATTGCAGCTAGAGGTAGTGAGGAAATAAAAACTTCCTTCAACGTGGTGGTAAAAATTGTGAGCTTACTTCTTAGGTTCATATTATTCATCACGGTCTCCTATCTCATATATTAGTTAACATACAAGCTGAATAATTCAATGAAAGACAGTTTAATAATAGGTTCAACAAACATGATTATAGATGGTGAAATCATAGGAGAATATTAAACTAAAAACATCAAGGGCTTAAGAAAATGCACAGAAAAAAATGATGATTACATTATTGCACTATTCATTGAAAAAAAACAATTAATACTAAAACTTGCACGTACATAATTTAATTATACTATAAATTGAATAATTAATCAATAAATTTACATATTTTTTATAAATTGTATTTGTTTTAAGCAAAACACCATGGATAGTACGTTATTGCACAATGTTAAAAAAGAGGTATAATAATAGGGGCATTTCTTTAAAAGGAATACCGTAGAAAAGCTGGTTATCAGGAATATTTTGCAGAGAGAAAAGGTGGATTAATAATTGTGAATCAAAACAATATTAGTAACGATAAGCTATTGGAGATAATTAATGTACAGACCGAAGTCGTTCAGCAGGGAATGGATCTAAGTTGTATTATGGACTTAGTAACGGAGCGAAGTCAGCACATTACAAATGCAGATGGTGCGTCCGTAGAATTAATTGAAAAAAATGAGCTGGTGTATAGTGCAGCATCTGGAATTGCTGAAAAATTTCTGGGTCTACGTTTACAAATTGAGAATAGTCTATCCGGGCTATGTATACAAGCCAGAGGACCACTGATAAGTAATGATATTGAAACGGATGACAGAGTTAATAAAAATGCTTGCAGGTTAATTGGTCTTAACTCTATGATAGTAGTACCACTCATCTACAAAAATGATGTTGTTGGAATCATTAAAGTACTTTCAAAGAAAGCGTGGCATTTTGGTGAAGAGGACATTAAGATTCTAGAACTTATGTCAGGACTTATTGCAGCTGCAATGTATACAGCAATGAGTAATGGGGAAAGTGAATTGTTCCACAAAGCCACTCATGACAGTCTAACAGGAATTTCAAATCGTTCTATATTCTATGATCGTTTAAGGCAGGTATTGTCAAGAGCGACAAGAAAATTTGAGCATTTTGGTATTATTTCTCTTGATATGGATGGATTAAAAGAGATTAATGATAACTATGGTCATCGTACCGGAGATGCTGCGATCAAGGAAGTCGCTTTACGAATTAACAGTACTTTGCGCGAGGCAGATACTGTATCCAGACTCGGAGGCGATGAATTTGGAATTATTGTTGTAGCAGTACCAGGACGAGATGATCTTAAAGCCTTAATACAGAGATTAGATTCCGCAATAACAAAACCCTTCGATTTTGAAGGAGTTAGCATTAATCTTCGTGCTAGTATTGGTTATGCACTGTTTAGTGAAGATGGTATTGAAATAGATGTATTAATTGAACAGGCAGATAAATCGATGTATGAGGCAAAACGTGCTCGTAAAGGAGCTAAAAATGTGCGATAATTACGTAGAGCAAGATATAGATACTAAAATGAGGAATTATATACCTGTATAAGTTACGAATGACAGGATATAGCTTTGGAGGGAAATACCATGAAACAGAAGCTTGGATCAATAAAATTTGGTGGTATTACATTAATATTGTCAGGATTTCTATTTTTTATCCAATCCTTATATCTTTTGCCTATAGCTGCTCCACCTGCAAATAATTCGGATTTCATGTTATGGTTGGATAAATGGAAAATAAATTTGTCAATGGCAGATGAATTAATATTTTTTGCGACCATATTGTTAATACCTTCCATTGTGGCATTATATCAAATATTAATTAAACTTGAAAAAATCAAGACCTTCTTTGGATGCGGTCTACTATTTGTTTATATACCAGTAAATCTGGTTGTAGCTATAATACTTGGACGAATGGTTTATCCAGTATATCAGATGGAATATTCACCAGAGATTTATAAATTAGTCCTTAGTATGTATTATGGAGGATTGCACATGGCAGCTCTTATTCTTAGCATTGCTACCATACTTTTAAGTTTTGTTATAAGAAAATGCTCAATTGGAAAGTTCGTTGCATATTTGGGATTTGCCACTGGTATTATGGACTTATTGGGTGCATTTCCGTGGTTTCTTACAAATGAGTTAGTATTTTTAACCCAGTTATTTCTTGTAGCTTGGTTCGTTGTGTTGGGACTCCAGATGATTCGAAAGACAGAACAAGAAGAGGTTATAAGATAAATAATATGCCAAGAGCATATAGTAATATGAGTAAAATTGATTAAATTGAAATCCTTTGAATTTATTAAATTAGTAGATTATAATATAAATACAGCATGTATACTTAAGTATTTGTGATGTTTTAAGCATTTTATGAAAGTAGTGAACAGCAAGTTATAATAACAGGATGTTTGTGGACATAATTAATTATAAGAGCTACTAATAACACATAAGTTTAAAGGAGAAAATTCCTCCTGGTGTGTATAGTAGTTTGATATAAGGAGGAAAATCCTCCAAGTGTTTGTATAGGATATTACTAGTTATAATAAGGAGGAAAATCCTCCAAGTGTTTGTATGGGTATTACTAGTTATAATAAGGAGGAAAATCCTCCAAGTGTTTGTATGGGATATTACTAGTTATAATAAGGAGGAAAATCCTCCAAGTGTTTATATTGGATATTTGTAGTTATAATAAGGAGGATTTGAGCATGGAAGTATTTGCAGAATATTTATCAAGTATTGAAAATCCAGAGAATAGAGCCCGAGTGGAAGAGGTTTTGAAATGGTTATTAAGTAAATTTCCTAATTTAGAAACCAAATTTGGCTGGAATCAGCCTATGTTAACAGATCACGGTACCTTTATTATTGGCTTCAGTGTTGCAAAAAAACATATGGCGGTTGCACCGGAGAATTCAGCAATGTTAAAATTTGAAGGTGATATTGAACAAGCAGGCTATGAGCGTACAAAGGGATTATTTAAAATACCTTGGGATAGTCCTGTGGACTATTCACTCTTGGAGAAAATAGTTGCTTTTAATATTAAGGATAAAGCAGACTGTACAACGTTTTGGAAAAAGTAATAGATTTGGATAGACCATAGAAATAAAGAGCATATTAGGCTATGTCATATTAACCTAGTATGCTCTTTTTATATCTTCCGGTTATTCTGTATCAAGTGCTTTATCAGCTACGATAATATCAAGCTTTTGATATTCTGTACCCCAATCATACATGGCTTTTATAATTGGGCGCATGGATTCACCTAAAGGAGTTAAGGCATAATCCACACGGGGTGGTACTTCTGCATAAACAGTTCGTTCGACAATTCCATCTCGCTCAAGTTGTCTTAGTTGTAAGGTTAAGGTACGAAAGGTAATAGCAGGCATTATTTTCTTTAGCTCATTAAAACGTTTTTTTCCTGCAAGAAGGCGATAAAGAATAATGCCCTTCCATTTTCCACTTAATATATTTAAGGTAGTTTCTACCGGACAATTTCCACTTGGGCAATCCGGTGTTAAAGGGGTATGATCCATGGTTTTCTCCAATACTATAAAAAGGATAGTAATGATACATTTTGTATATTATATATCAATATTTTGCGTACTTCAATAACTGTTTTATATATGCTAGGATATTTTCAAGAAAAGAAAGGTGGTTTTAATATGAGCAACAAAAATCAAATAATATTGGATACATTTCGTTTTCGCCATGCCTGCAAGCAGTTTGATCCATCAAAAGTAGTATCGAAAGAGGATTTTGATACTATTTTAGAAGCAGCACATCTATCGCCCAGCTCCTTTGGTTTTGAACCCTGGAAATTGATTGTACTACAGGACGAAGAAATTAAGAAAAAGCTATATCCCATTGCCTGGGGAGCAAGAAAGAGTTTAGAGGGAGCCAGTCATCTGGTACTTCTGCTAGCTAGAAAAAATTCTGATACCAATTATGACTCGGAGTATTTAACTCATATTATGAGGGATGTACAAAAATTACCGGACGAGGTTATTGAAAGTAAAAGAAATGCGTTTAAGAACTTTCAAATGAATGATTTTAATTTACTAGAAAGTGATCGTGCAGTATTCGACTGGGCGAGTAAACAGACCTATATTGTTATGGCAAATATGCTGACTACGGCTGCATTTCTTGGGATTGATTCCTGCCCAATTGAAGGGTACGACCAGAAAGCAGTGGATCAGCTTTTGAATGAAGAGGGATTAATAGATGCGGAGCATTTCGGAATATCTGGTATGGTTAGCTTTGGGTACCGAGCAGAAGATCCTCGTCGTGAAAAAACCAGACAGCCAATAGAAGATATTGTAATATGGAAGTAAGATTTAATCCAAAAAACATCAGACAGGTAAGGTCTGGTGTTTCAGACGGCAGACAAAGCCAATTATTAAAAGAATCCTATAAATATAAGTGTATAAATAAACAACACTATATTTTTATCCTTGCTTATGATATTCTTTAATAATTAGAATTTGCAGGGGGATTGAAAATGATTGAAATCAGACGGATTACTGAAGCTACTAAGAGTGATATTAATATTCCTAATGAACCTTTTACTTTGTGGGGAAAAATGGTGCCAACTTATGATGGTAACAAATGGGCTTACAGAACTGAGGAATTTGAGGAAAGTAAAATCAGCGAGATGATATTTCCCGATGAAAACTACGATTTTGATGCACTAAAAAAAGAGTGCTTTTTTGTTGGAGCCTATGATGTGAGCAGAAAGTGTATAGGACTTGCGATTTATAAGCATGATTTATTTAAATACTTGTATCTTGATGATTTAAAAGTATGTAAGGAGTATCGAGGTCATGGAATAGGGAAGCAATTACTGGATGAGGGAAAGAAAATTGCTGCTCAAAATGGTTATCGAGGAATTTATACAATCGGTCAAGATAATAATCTTTCTGCATGTTTATTCTACATAAAATCCGGATTTGTAATAGGTGGGTTTAACACACACGAATATGGAGGAACCCCTCAAGCCGATAAGAGCAATGTTTATTTTTACTTAGATGTCTAAATTTTGAATTGCTTAAATATAACGACAAAATTCCAATTTAATAACTTATATAGAATAAAGGCGCGGAAATCCCCGTGCCTTTATTCTATATAAACCTTCTGTTTTTGCATAATCCAAAATTCAAAAATTACTTTGTCTACAGTCTGAAACATCAGACAGGTAGGTCTGGTGCTTTTCTTTACATTGTATTTTATTAATAAGAATTTAATTAAAATTCATGGTAATTGTTGACATAGATTAAAAATCGTATTACTATAAAATAACAGTGTTATTTTAATAAACATAGTTATAAATAAATTGAAGATTTATATGGGAGAGGAGTAATAAATTAATGAAAAAGGTTTTCATTATTCTGGTAGTTGTAATTATTTTTGTTTTAGGTGGATTTTTGCTGTTGACAAGCAAAGCAAATACAGCACTAGAAACCATGCTGTATGAAAAGATTGATATGAAGCTAGTTGCAGATGGAACTTATCAAGGAGAGACCAACGCTGGACTTGTGCTTGTAAAGGTTGATGTAAATGTCAAGGACCATGCAATAGATAATATTGATATAGTTGAACACCAAAATGGATTGGGCGGTAAAGCAGAGTCCATCACGGATCGAATGATTGAACAAAACAACTATGATGTGGATGCTGTCAGTGGTGCGACCCTTTCAAGTGAAGCTATTAAAAGTGCAGTAAGTAAAGCTTTGAAAAAGGGATATAGTGATTAATAGAAGGCAATTAGAAAAAAATGATAATTATAGATATATCAGATATTTAAAGGTAAAAAGTAATTCATGAGAATTAGGATGATTTCATATTTCGAAAGGAAGACTAAATGATTGTAATAATTGCAGATGAAGGTAAACATCAAATTGGTTTAGAACTCCAACAAACATTACTAACACATGGAGTTCAGGTTGAATATATTTCATTGGAAAATGTAAATGTAAAACCCTGTGTAAGTTGTGGTGGATGTACTTATAAGACTTATGGAAAATGCATAGTTCGAGATGATGGCGATTGGATTTATCCAAAGGTTATTGGAGCGGAGGCAGTTTTCTTTGTTAGTCCAATTACATTTGGAAGCTATTCTTTTAAAATAAAAAGAGTATTTGATAAATTTGCCTTAATCATGGATCGTCATTATATGATTGAACAAAATGAGTTAGTAAAGGCAGGTATGAAAGGCAAGCAGTTCAAATTTTTTGTATTAGGTATGAACGAAAACTGTCTAGAAGAAGAGATTAAGGTATTTAAAAGACTTCATCAAGAAAATATCGTTATAACCAGAGGTACTGGAAAGGTATTTATTATAGACCCTATGTTCACTTCTGAACTGAAGGAAAACATAGCAAAGGAGGTTCTGAGGGTATGAAGAAAATATTATTTATTAATGCCAGCCCCCGAACAAAGGGAACTAGCTTCACTATGCTGCAATTGTGTAAAACATTTGTTGAAGCGAAAGGATGCCAAACCGAGTTGTTTCACTTATATCAGAATTTAACTCACTTGAATAATTTAATTACTAAGGCGATAGAAGCGGATATAATAATCATCAGTGGACCTTGCTATATTAATACTTATCCGGCAGATACAATTGTGCTGTTAGAGGAACTGCTTACTCATAAGGAGCTTCTGCAAGGGAAAAGCATGTACGGAATCATTCAAGGGGGGATGCCTTATTCGCACACCCATGAAAGCGGTTTGTTTATGTTGGATATCTTTTGCAAAAAATGTGGCATGGTCTTTAAGGGTGGTTTTGTTATGGGAATGGGGGCATATCTGGATGGGAAACCTTTGTCCAAGCTGCCCAATGCAAAGAGAGTAAGCAAACAGTTGAATATATTCTTTCAACACATTATTCTAGATGAAATATCCCCTCCTGAAGTATACCAAAAAGCACAGTTTAAGCTGCCTGTTATAATTTTTAAAGTTATGGTGAAGAAAATGAACCAGAGCATTGATCGTGATTTACAAAGCCATGGAATCGATATCAATCAAAGGAACCCTTATCTTTCAGACTACTTGTCGGATAAGAGCAGATAAAAAATATGATTCTATTATTGAAATAGATTATTTTAAAAATAAATGTATTTTCTGGTACTTGTAGTTCTTTCCCTCTTCAATTATACTAATATTACAAATTATGTATGCAATTCCCAATCTTTGAATAAATTTTTGACAGGAGAGTTATTCATGATTCGGAATAGGAAGAATAAGAAAGGAGCTTATGAGGACATGATTTTCTATTTTTCAGCGACAGGAAATAGTAAGTATGTGGCGGAACGCATAGCAAAAGAGTTAAATGAAAAAGTGGTTTCGATAACGGATTGTGATGCAAATGAGAACTTTTCCTTCGATTTTCAGGATGAAAAATACATTGGATTTATTACTCCAACCTATTTTTTGGGATTGCCAACGGTTGTGAAGGAGTTTTTAGATAAGCTGGAATTACATAAAGCGGAGAGCGCCTATGTTTTTACTGTTAGTACATATGGAACGACTTCAGGACAGACTGGTAAGAGGTTGAAGGAGTCATTTCACAAAAAAGGAATTCTCATAAACGGAAGTTATGGTATTAAAATGGTGGATACTTGGACTCCGGTATTTGATTTAACAGACAAAGAAAAGATCAAAAAGATTAATAATAAAGCCGAAAGTCAAATTACCCAAGTTTGTAGTCATATTAAAGAAAAAATGGCGGGAGATTATAATCTAAATAAGGTACCAAGTATTGTTGAAAGAGTCTATTATCCCGTATATCAAAAGCTTAGAAGGACGCAGAGATTTCACCTGGAGGAGGGATGTATCAGTTGTGGGAAATGTGCAATGAAATGTCCAACCAATGCAATTGCAATGAAGAATGGAAAACCCGAGTGGGTCAAAACCGAATGTACTCTATGTCTTGGG
>JAFACO010000222.1 GCA_023425485.1 Bacillota bacterium | reverse complement strand
TTGCAAAAGGTAACTATGGTTCGTGAAAAGGGAGTATATACTCCTTTCCACATAGGTATCTTTTTGCAACAGCCTATTGAATATTTTAAGCGTTTAGAATCAAATACAAGTTTAGTTTACAATGCTCTTACTAAATAAGCGAATATATACTTCAAGGTTTTGAGTTAAATCAAAACTACCATTACGTTTGGCCCAATCAGAACTGTAGCCGCGTAAAACTATCATAAGCATACGTGTGAGTTCAATCGGTTGAAGTGTATTATCGAACTGGTCCTTTTCAATGCCTCTAGCTATAATGTTTTGAAGAATTTGAAAGACACTGCGATCTTCATCAAGGTAATTGTGACTAAGATGCTTAAAAGGAGCAACACTGATGCAGCGACAGGTTTCTACTCCATTGGTTATTACATAATTGCCATACTCCCTGCAATAAGTAATGAGGTTCTCTGGTTCATTGTCAGTTAATTTTGATGTTACTACAGTGTCAAAATAATTATCGATATCAGAAAATAAAATCCATGCAAGATCATTTTTTTCAGGAAAGTAGTGATAAAAAGTACCAGTGGAGATGCCTAAGTCATGGCAGATCCCGCGTATGGTTAAATTGGAAAACCCGTCCCTGGTTATAATATCCGTTATCTGAGAAATTAGTTCTTGTTTTCGCATATTAAATTTTTTTTCTGTATTCATTATTATTAATCCCTTCAGATAAATGTATTTTTAAGGAAATTTGAAAGAGTTTTCTAAAATATAATACCATTTATCTAAAGAAATGCAAGAGGGTTATCGCACGAAATGTGCAGCGCTCTATTATATTAGTGATGTTTATCACATTTAAGAATTACAAGAATAGCGTGTGATTAATAATCACACGCTATCTTTTTGTATCATGGAGAAAATAAACCACCTGCTATGCAGGTGTGTCCCCAACTAGCTTCAGCTTCAAGTAAAAAAACTCCTATGCTATTATAATTGTAGGTTTGCCAACCACAAAAATAAAACATAGGAGGTATCCGAAATGGATATGAATAGCTTAGCACATACAACATGGGAATGCAAATATCACCTGGTATTTGCACCAAAATATCGCCGACAAATAATATATGGAAAATTAAAATCCGATGTGGCACAGATTTTGAGCACACTTTGCAAAAGGAAAGGTATTGAAATAATTGAAGCAGAGTGTTGCAAGGATCATGTGCATATGTTGGTACGAATACCTCCAAAGTATAGTGTATCAGAGATTATGGGATACCTAAAAGGTAAAAGTTTGCTCATGATATTTGAGAAGCATGCAAATCTCAAGTATAAGTATGGAAATCGACATTTCTGGTGTAGAGGATACTATGTTGATACGGTTGGAAAGAATACGAAAAAGATACAAGAATACATTGCAAATCAGTTGAAAGATGATATGGAAGCCGACCAAATTACCCTGAACGAATACATAGACCCGTTCACGGGTGAGCCAGTACAAAAAAGCAAGAAGTAATCCCTGAAAGGGAAGCTGATCAACAAAGCTATCATGAAAGACTCAAAGAGTTAGCAGGAGTCAGGAGGCAACAAAAAGAGCCCTTTAGGGCAAGCCTGAGGAAGTAGTGCGGTTGGCAAATCCCTCAGAGCGCCTTCCGGGCGCTGGCAGGTAAAAGCCCCTTATAGGGGCAGAGCAAACCACCGGCTAAGCCGGTGGTCATGATTAGTTATTGTTATGATTAACGTTATGGTCTTTCTAAAACGCTAATCTACATCAGCGGAATCAGAGTAGGATTTGGTTTGCTTGCCAAATCAGTTTGTAGAGGAGGCAAAAATAGTTTTAATTAATTTCTAACAAACTCTGAAGCACTGGTACCTGCGATACGACCGAAAGTAACAGTATCGGTTAACGCATTTCCACCTAAACGGTTAGTTCCGTGAATACCTCCAGTTACTTCACCAGCTGCAAAAAGACCGGAGATTACATTGCCGTTTGTATCAATTACCTGAGCATGCTCATTGATTTGAACACCACCCATGGTATGATGTACGGTTGGTACTCGAACTGCTGCATAATATGGAGCGTTATTAATACCATTATTTACACCGTCAGTATCGGTAAACAGGGTACGGCCAAAGCTGTCAGTTTGACCTTCCAGTTCGCCACCCTTACAATATTTGTTGTAATCTTCCACAGATGCAATGAGGTTTTCAGCAGGTACATTCATTAAAGCAGCAAGCTCCTCTAAAGAATCTGCTTTTAAAGCACGTCCGGCACTAACTAAATCCGCAATACTTTCACCAAAGTTATTCTTTTCATTTCCTTCTGGATAAGTATCACTATCCATAACAATATACATGGTTGTTTCTGGCTGTTCAAACAATGCAAGAGTCATATCATCACGACGGCCACCCTCGTTTACAAAACGGTTACCTTCTAAATTAATGAAGATACGGCTTTCAACAGCGTGTTCAATGTTACCGGAGAGACTGCCGGTTTCAGGATCGCCCAAAGGAAGCAACTGAATATTTTCCATTTGAACAAGGTTTGCACCGATTGCTTCTGCCATGATAATACCATCGCCGGTTATACCACTGGTGTTTGTACTTGGAATGGATTCATCAAGGGTAGGCCATTTTTTGTTTATATTATTGTATTTCACTCGCATTTCAATATTTCTTCCGAAACCACCGGTAGCTAATACAATACCGTTGGTTGCTGTTACGGTAATGGTATTTCCTGTTTCACCAGTACATGTAACACCGGTTACAACATTATTTTCAACAATAAATTCTTTCGCAGTTGTATTATAAACCATGGTGATACCTTCGTGGGTATCCATATAGTTTTGATATGTTTTAAAGAAGCCAGTACCTTCGGGTTCTACTGGTTTGTGTGCACGTGGCCACATACCGCCGGTAACTGTGAATACTCCATCATAGAATTCCATTCCCAAACTCTTAAGCCATTCTACACCTGACCAGGCATTGTCTACAAGGGTATGTACTAAGACTGGATCACCCTGCTGATCACCGCCGTTAAAGGTTTGGTTATAGTGATTTTCTACACTGTCATTATTAGCTAAGGCTGTCTCACTGCCTTCATCTACGGCATTAAGTGCACCGCCGGATAAAATAGTGTTTCCACCCATTTTACTAGCTTTCTCAATAACAATTACAGTTTTTCCTGCCTGATTTGCAGTAACAGCAGCAGCCATACCAGCACCACCGGCACCGATAACAACAACATCAGCAGTCAAAGTTTGGTCTGCTTCCTGAACAGCAGTTTTTGTTACAGCCAATAATTTGGTAATGCCATCTTCGCTAACACCTGCTTGCTTTAAACATTCGGTCACACCTTTTATTACCGCATTACTGGATAGGGTAGCCCCGGATACTACATCTACACCTAAACCTTGTATTTCTAAAATTTCTGCAGGAAGGGACTGGACTGCTGGTTCACCCACACCCGGAGTCTCCTGATGGTCAATTTGAATATCTACAATTTCTGTTTCAGATAAGGTAACTGTTACGGTCATCTCGTGCATTCCGGTAACGGTTGAAGTATACGTACCAGGAGTAAAAGTTACTGCTTCGTCTGTTGAGGTAACCGTTTGAGTTGGTACTGGGGTTGCTTTGGAATCGGTACTGGTATCCGTATCCTTCTTAGCGCAGCCGGTCACTGTAGTAACCAGAAGCATTGCTGTTAACCCTAAGGCTAACATTGTTTTGCCAGTGGTTTTGATAAATTTACTTTTCATATGCCCTCCATATTATGTAAAAATAGAACATGTTTTAGAACATGTATGTTAAATTTGTAACACACTTTTGCAAATTAATCAATACATATTTTTATAAATTAATAGCAGTAATTGAAAAATGTTACAGTATAATCTTAAGCTTGATTTCTCTTTTCTAATCTGTAACGAAAAAATACCAAATCTATCTTGCTTTTGTTGACTTTACAAGCTTACGATAATATAATGTTACTATCATCGTATGAAGGATTTGGGAGAGACTGATGGCTCTGATTTTGAGCCGACAGCGCCGAAGGTGAATGCGAAAACTCTCAGGCAAAAGGACCAGATCTGGACGATACTCTGGAAAGCGTAAGGACACCGAAGAAGCAATTTTTTGCATTGTAATTGATGTAAGAGAGAATCTTTCAGGTAAAAATACAGAGGCGTATTGATTTATTTCAGTACGTCTTTTTTTGTGCGTAAAAAGACGTGCCCAATTAGTATTAGGAGAAAGGGATGGTTATTAGTATGGAAAGAAAAACACCTCTTTACGAAGCTCATGTTCGGGCAGGTGGAAAAATAGTTCCCTTTGCAGGTTATCTGCTGCCGGTGCAATATGAAACCGGTGTAATAACAGAGCACATGGCAGTTAGAACCTTAGCGGGGCTGTTCGATGTTTCTCATATGGGAGAGGTAATCTTAAGCGGTAAGGATGCATTGGCTAACGTACAGAAGTTAGTAACCAATGACTGCAGTAAAATGTATGATGGTCAGGTAAAATACAGTCCCATGTGTAATTCTTATGGCGGCGTAGTGGATGATTTGCTGGTTTATCGTAAGAGTGAAGAAGAGTATCTAATCGTTGTTAATGCTTCTAACCGTTTAAAGGACGTTGAGTGGATGAAGCAACATCTATTTGGAGACGCCTTGTTAAAAGATATCTCCGATGAGGTAGCACAAGTAGCATTGCAAGGTCCAAAATCCAAAGAAATTATAAGTAAGCTGGCAAATCCAGAGGAATTACCTGAAAAGTACTATAGTTTTAAGGACAATGTATTAGTTTCTAATATAGCTTGTTTAGTATCCAGAACTGGATATACGGGTGAAGATGGATATGAACTATATTGTAAGCCGGAAGCTGCAATTAAGCTTTGGGATGCATTACTAGAGGCTGGCAATTACAACGTACATAAAGAAGAGGAAGAACAATTACTGATACCATGTGGTCTTGGTGCGAGAGATACCCTTAGACTTGAGGCTGCAATGCCCTTATATGGTCATGAGATGGATGATAGGATATCACCACTGGAAACGGGACTTGGATTTGCAGTGAAATTAGAAAAAGAGGACTTTATCGGTAAAGAAGGCATTATTTCAAGAGGTACCCCAAAGTTTACAAGAGTTGGACTGCATATCACAGGAAGAGGAATTGCAAGGGAAGAATGTCCTGTCTATCTCGGTGATAAATTACTTGGAACAACAACTTCTGGTACGCATTGCCCTTATCTTGGCAGACCAGTCGCAATGGCGTTATTGCAAAAGGAGCATAGTGCAATTGGAACTCAGGTAGAGGTAGAGGTGCGTGGTAGAAAGATTGCAGCTGAGATAGTTGCGTTACCTTTCTATAAAAGAACTGTTTAGAGCTTGTTGATTTAAATAATGATACCGCATTTTATAAAAGAAAGATTATTTAGCTTATAATAGCTAATAATATGATTTCGTATTTTAAATTTTAAACAAAATAATAATATCGTATGGAGGATTTATTAATGAACGAGAAAGAGTTTTTCTATGCAAAATCCCATGAGTGGGCACAGTATTTGGATGCAACAACAGTAAGAGTAGGTATATCAGAACATGCACAAAAAGAGCTTGGTGATTTAGTGTTTATTAATCTTCCAGAGGTTGGAGACGAAGTTGTAGCGGGTGAAGAATTTGGAGACGTGGAATCTGTTAAAGCAGTTTCAGCAGTATATAGTCCAGTAACTGGAACAGTGAAAGCTATTAATGAAGAATTACTTGATCATCCTGAACTTGTTAATTCAGATGCCTTGAATACCTGGTTTATTGAAGTTGAAGAGGTTTCTGAAACTTCGGATTTATTATCAGAAAGCGACTATTTGGCAAGCTTATAAGGGGGAGGATGCAATGGGCACCTATACACCAAATACAAAAAAAGAACAGCAGGAGATGCTGGAAGTCATTGGCGTAGATAGCATTAAGGAGCTGTTTCAGACCATACCCGAGGCGGTACATTTGAACCGTCCTCTTGCGATACCGCAAGGCTTATCAGAAATGTCTGTTCGAAGGAAAATGACCGAAATTGCCGGAAAGAATAAAGTATATCACAGCATTTTCAGAGGAGCAGGAGCTTATCATCACTACATTCCTTCCATTGTAAGTCAGATTACCTCTAAAGAGGAATTTGTTACTGCCTATACACCGTACCAGGCAGAGATCAGTCAGGGGGTACTTCAATCCATATTTGAATATCAGACCATGATTTGTGAATTAACTGGAATGGAGGCTTCCAATGCTTCCGTATATGATGGTGCAACCGCTGCTGCCGAGGCAGTAATTATGTGTAAGGAGAGGAAAAGATTTAAAGCGATACTATCTGCTACCTTGCATCCGCACACCATTGAAACCATAAGAACTTACTGTGAAGGTACTGACATGGAGGTTATTCTTGCACCTGAAAAAGATGGTGTGACTGACCTGGCAGGGTTAGCAGAACTAATTGATGCAGAAACCTCCTGTGTACTGTTACAGCAGCCAAACTATTATGGACTTTTGGAGGACGCAGCACAGGTAGGAGAACTTACTGCGAACAGTGATGTTAAATTCATATTAAGCTGCAATCCAATTTCTCTTGGAATTTTAAAAACTCCGGTGGAATATGGAGCGGATATTGCTGTGGGTGAGGGGCAACCCTTGGGACTTCCATTATCTTTTGGCGGACCTTATTTAGGATTTATGGCAACCACCGAGAAGTTAATGCGCAGGTTACCGGGCAGAATTGTTGGAGAGACCAAAGATAATCGGGGTCAAAGAGCCTTTGTTTTAACACTTCAGGCAAGAGAGCAGCATATCCGCAGAGAGAAAGCAGCCAGCAACATTTGTTCCAATCAAGCTTTGTGTGCGATGACCGCAGCGGTATATATGGATGTTATGGGTAAGAAGGGTATTGCGCAGGCGGCGGAAAGTTCAATGTCCAAAGCGCATTATCTTGCAAATAGACTATGTGAAGTAGATGGTTTTGAGCTTGTTTATCAAGGGGAGTTCTTCAACGAGTTTGTGACGACCTGCAAAGGGAATGTGGATAACTATCTGTCAGCCTTAGAGCAACGTGGAATTCTTGGCGGTCTTGCATTAGCAGGAAATGACGAAGGTCGTATTCTCTGGTGTGCAACTGAAATGAACTCAAAAGAAGACATAGATACTTTGGTTGCAATCCTTAAAGAGATAGTGTGATATAAACATTTCACGCACAATTTGTGCCTGTGACCAAAAGTTAACAGGCTCCTAGAAAGGCATGGTTATTTGTATGAATTTAATCTTTGAGAAAAGTATTCCAGATAGAGGATGCGAAATACTTCCTGGCTGTGATGTGCCAGTGGTGAGTGTATCGAGCAAATTCCTTAGAGAAAAAGAATTGCATCTTCCCGAAGTGGCTGAAAATGATCTTAGCAGACACTATACTGAACTACTAAATCGTACCTTTGGAGTGAACAACGGATTTTACCCCCTCGGTTCCTGTACTATGAAATATAATCCAAAAATTAATGATGATGTTGCTAAGCTCCCAGGCTTTGCAGGTGTTCACCCTCTGCAAGCTTTAGATAGTGTGCAAGGCTGTCTGGAAGTGATGAAGTTAGCCGAGGATTATCTTAGTGAAGTTACTGGTATGGATGCAATGGATTTCCAACCGGCAGCAGGGGCACATGGTGAGTATACCGGATTAAAATTAATCTGGGCGTATCATAAAGAACGTGGAGATCTAAAAAGAAATAAAATTATAGTACCGGATTCCGCACATGGTACCAATCCAGCAAGTGCGGCAATGGCTGGCTTTAGTGTAATTAATATTCCTTCTACCAAAGAAGGTTATGTAGATTTAGACGCTCTTCGAAAGGCAGTAGGAGAGGATACCGCAGGCTTTATGCTTACGAATCCCAATACCATAGGAATGTTTGATAAGAACATTCTGGAGATTACAAAGATTGTACATGATGCAGGTGGCCTTAATTATTATGATGGTGCAAATCTTAATGCGATTATGGGAATTGCAAGACCTGGAGATATGGGCTTTGATGTAGTGCATCTTAATCTTCATAAGACATTTTCCACACCTCATGGAGGCGGCGGACCAGGAAGTGGTCCAGTTGGCTGTAAGGAATTACTTATAAAATATCTCCCATCTCCGAGGATAACTCTCCAAGCTGGAACCTATGTTTATGAAGATAAGTCACCATTAAGCATTGGAAGAGTGAAAGGCTTCTACGGTAATTTCCTTATTGTAGTCAGAGCGCTGACCTACGTGTTGACATTGGGTGGAGAAGGGCTGAAAGAGGCTTCAGAAAATGCGGTACTGAATGCCAATTACATGCAAAAGCTCTTGGAGAAAAGCTTTGATATTCCATTCTCTGGCTTTTGTATGCATGAGTTCGTTATCTCTCTGGAAAACCTAAAGAAAGAAAAGGGTGTATCTGCTCTGGACTTTGCAAAGACCCTTTTGGATTATGGTATGCATCCGCCTACCATGTATTTCCCGCTTATTGTACATGAGGCATTAATGGTAGAGCCAACCGAGACACAATCGAAAGAAACCTTGGAAGCAGCTGTTGAAGTATATCAAAAGGTGTTGGCGCAAGCGATTACGGAACCAGAGGTGTTGCATCAAGCACCAGTTAAAACGGTAATTGGCCGACCAGATGAAGTTACAGCAGCCAGAACGCCAATTGTAAGATACCATTTTGAAGCGAGGCAGGCATGATTGATAAAATCCGTTTTATAATATCAACCAACACAAATCCTTATAAGAATCTTGCATTAGAAGAATATCTTCTAAAGACGGTTAAAGATAATGAATGCATTATGTATCTTTGGCAGAATGAGAAGACCGTTGTAATCGGGAAGAACCAAAATCCTTGGAAAGAATGTAAAATTGCTGAACTTGAAGCAGACGGTGGAAGCTTAGTCCGCAGGCTTTCAGGAGGCGGTGCGGTGTTCCATGACCTTGGGAATCTTAACTTTACCTTCTTTGCCACCAAAGATAATTATAACGTAGAACGACAGTTACAGGTTATTTTGGAGGCAGTAAAACTACGTGGAATTCCTGCTGAGAAGACGGGCAGAAATGATATCAGTGTGGAAGGCAAGAAATTCTCTGGAAATGCATTCTTCTCCGATGGAATTCATTGTTATCATCATGGTACTATACTTGTAAATGTTGATATGAGTAAGTTATCGCTCTATTTAAATGTCTCCAGAGATAAGCTGTCCTCTAAGGGAGTGGAATCTGTACGTTCCAGAGTGACGAACTTGACGGAATATGACAGTACACTAACGATAGATTATATGAAAAAAGAACTATTGGAAGCCTTTGCAGCTGTTTACGAATTAACTCCGGAACCGTTAATTCTGGAGGAGAGTAATTTGCATGTTCTAGATGAATTAGAGAATAAATTTGCCAGTCAGGATTGGATCTTTGGAAAGAAACTGGAATTCAATTATTCCATGGATTCAAGATATGCCTGGGGTGATATTGATATCAAGCTGGTCATTCATGCTGGTATTATAAAAGAATGCTCTGTTTATTCGGACGCTTTAGAAATTGACCTGTTTGATTTGATAGCCAGTACGCTTATTGGCTGCAAATTTGCTTCCGCAGATATGTATCAGGCTCTGGAGCAGCTTAACCTCACCGAGAAACAAAAAGAAATGATGATTGATATTCAAGAATTAATCCGAAATGAGAATATATAATGCAATAAATTATCACGAAGCAGGACTTTAAATTGGCTTTTGATAATACAGCAATCACACAGGAGGTACAATGGATCGATTTGATTTAGTGGTCATAGGTTCGGGTCCAGGCGGCTATGTTGCCGCCATAAAGGCCTCGAAGCTTGGAATGAAAACAGCAATTATAGAAGCGAGAGAAATTGGTGGAACCTGCCTTAACAGAGGGTGCATTCCTACGAAGACACTTATGCATAGTTCTCATTTATATCAGGAGGCGAAGAGTTTTCAGGAGGCGGGTATTCACTTTGAAGGATTATCCTTTCATATGGAGGAACTTCAAAAGAGAAAAGAGGAAGTTGTTCAAAAAATCAGACAGGGCATCGTGTGTTTGTTGGAAGCTAATAAGATAGGCATTTATTACGGCAAAGCTACAATTCTAGATAATGCTCACGTAAAAGTTCAAGGACAGGAGTCAGATACGGAGATAACTCTTGAGGCTGGTAAAATACTCATTGCAACAGGTTCCAGCCCTGTGGTGCCAAGACTGGAAGGTATTAACTTACCAAAGGTTGTTACAAGTGATGAACTTTTAATGAAAGAGGACGTTTTTAAAAAACTTCTAATCATAGGCGGAGGTGTCATTGGTGTAGAATTTGCATCGATTTATTGTGACCTTGGCTGTGAAGTTGAAATTGTAGAGGCAATGGATCGGATTCTTCCCAACATGGATAAAGAAATCTCCCAAAGTATCGCGATGAGTTTGAAGAAAAAAGGTGTAGTTATCCACACAAAGGCAAAGGTAGTGAGATTACTTCCGGGTGACCAAGAAGGACTGGTTTGCGAATATGAGGAGAAAGACAGTATAAAATCAACGAACGCAGAAGGGGTACTGCTATCTGTTGGCAGAAGAGCTAATTTTGAAGGATTATTTGCACCTGATCTTATAATTGAACGAGAAGGTAATTGCATTAAGGTAAATGCAGAATTCGAAACCAGTCTGGAAGGTGTCTATGCCATAGGAGATGTCATAGTTGGAAAACAATTGGCTCATGCAGCTTCAGCGCAAGGAATTGCTGCTGTAGAAGGTATGTTAAAATTACCCCTCTCCATTGATTTATCTGTAATTCCTTCCTGCCTTTACACCACACCCGAAGCGGCTGAGGTTGGGCTGACCGAGGAAGAGGCGAAAGAGCGGGGATCTCGTATTAAAACTGGTAAGTATCCTATGCTGGGAAATTGTAAAACCGTATTATCCAGAGGGGAAAGAGGTTTTATTAAGGTGGTTAGCGAGGCAGATACTGGTCGTATTCTTGGAGCACAACTTTTATGTGATCGTGCTACAGATTTGGTGAGTGAATTTTCAACAGCCATCGCAAAAGGAATGACGACAAGCGAAGTAGCATCCATTATCAGACCTCATCCCACCTATAGCGAGGCAATAACTGAAGCAGTAGAAGATGTGGAAGGCATGGCGATTCATTTATTACCCAAAAAACGTTGACAAAATGTAGCCATAGCTACAGACAAACCTTTTGCTTTGTTGTAGTATGAATTTTGTATGTAAAACTACAAAAGCAGGAGGTTATCTATGAGACACTTTGATAATATGCGACGCCAACATGCATCCATACAAGAAGATATCGATTTTTTAGTTAGTGAAATTAAGAAAGACACTAATTCTATAAATGTAACAGAAGTTGCTCTGCGTATCAGTAGATTGGCAGGCAAGATTAAGATACATATGCTGGAAGAAGATAAGTTTCTTTATCCGGAGTTATTAAAAAGCGCAGACGCTGAGGTAAAGTCAATGGCGAAACGATACATTGATGAAATGGGTGATTTATCTGATGAATATACTCGTTTTAAGACAGCATATAATACTGCCCTTAAGATACAAGCTAAGCCTGATCCTTTCCTAATAGAAGCAAAAAAAGTAATCAATGCCTTAATGAAAAGAATTGATAAGGAAGATAATGAGCTATATGCTTTTATTCAGGAGAAAAATTTATAAGACGTTGCAAAGAAATTAAAATAATAAAAGCACCTAAAATGTTGATGATGATAATGATATGCCCTCTGTCAAGT
>JAFACO010000167.1 GCA_023425485.1 Bacillota bacterium | reverse complement strand
GGGCGGCAAAAGTTACAAAGGCAAAGTGGCTTGAACAAAGTGAAAGCCAGCGTCTTTAGGCGCTGGCCAGTAATAGAGGCTTACAGCCTCAGAGCAAACCACCCGTTTTACGGGTGGTGCTGATTTAGATTTTATAAATGTTCAATATTAGATTAAGGCAACAAAGTATGATTGAAAGAACGCGTTTTGTGTTCAGGATAGGACTATTTTATCTCATTATCTGAATCTGTCTTAATTAAGGTATTATTACCCTTCTGGTCAAGTGAAGTATCCTTCTTATGCACCCATTTATAAATCATAATAAACCAATAAAGCATAATAGGTATAACAATCATACTAAACAGGGAAGCCATAAATAAAGCATTCGAATCCTCTTTTGCAAAAAAGGCAGAGATAAATGTAATTAAAATTATGGATAATAATAGAACAATACCAAGTATGGCAAAAATTCGCCTAGATTTATTCATAGTACAATTCCTTTCAAAATAACTATTTTAATATCTGATTTAAAAGCTATCATAGTTGCAACCCTTCAAAAGCCATCGTTCTGAATAGTTACTAATAGATGTATTATAAGGAATTATACAAAATAACGCAAGGTGATTGTACTTATTCACTTAATTCTTTGGAATCTGGAAGCTGCTCACAGCAACGATCCGCATAGGTTAGTTTCACACCAAAAACATAGATTAGTCCTGCCAGCACCAGTAGATAAGCAATAATAGTCAGAGGATTAATAAAGTGAACTGGAACTACTTCATACAGAGTTAGGCTACCAAAGAAAAGGAAAATTACACCTGCACCCCATTTAATGTATCTATCTGGGATATGTCGGCACATCCAGGCTCCACCCAGAATTCCAATACCATCGGCAACGAGCATACCTGCGGTTGTACCCATGAGTACTAGGAGAGGAAAGTTACTTTCTGCTGATATGGTAATTGTCATCAGCTGTGTTTTGTCGCCCATTTCAGCTAGGAAAAATGCGATTCCGACAGTAACAACTGGGCCAAACTTAATTTTTTTCTGAGCATCATCCTCCAGTTTATCTCCTCTTAAAGTCCAAAGACCAAAGATGAGGAAAGAGAGTCCCGCCACAAGACTTACGATTTCCATCGGAATAAAGGAGCTGATATAATTTCCAACAGCTACAGCGAGAGCATGATTTAAGATTGTTGCAACTAAAACACCAAGCATAACTTGTCTCACCTTGTACTTGCCTGCCATTGCCATTGCAAGTAACTGTGTCTTATCACCCATTTCTGCAACGACGACCAATAATAGTGCTGTAATAAATTCTGCCATAAAAAACCTCCTACAATTAATTTGAGAACAATTAGGTTATGTACTTAGAACGTAATTAGTAAAGCTGATTTTTACTTTTACGCCAATGTGTATCCTTGTTAGTGTTATTGCCTTATAGAAAAGTTTTTTGACAATAAAAAAAACTTTTAACACAAGGATGCCTTCATCTAGTTTTCACGCGCTGACCACGTGAAATAAAACTATGAAGGTATCATTGTATTAAAAGTCTCACTTAACTGAAAAACAGCTAGAATAAAGCCAGACCACAGGGGTCAGTATGTTGACTTTATCACCATAAATGGCAGCTACTCCCTTTCAAACATGGATACATAATGAAAATACTATAGCATGTCTTGAAAAAAGAAGCAAGTACTATATTAAATGATAATCCATCTGGTTGGATCGTCTGTATTCTAACGGAGTCATGTGCATAATTTTCTTAAAGGTCCTTATGAAGTAGCTAAAGTTCTTAAAACCAACCTCAAAAGCAATCTCCATTACGGGCAGCTTTGTTGATACCAAAAGAATACAGGATTTTTCTATACGGTAATGATTTAAGTAATCAACAAAATTAATGCCAAAGGAATTTTTAAAAAAGGTGCAGAAGTAGGCAGTGGAATATCCAAGCATAAGAGCAGCATCCGCTAATGTTATTGGGTTTTTATAATTTGCTTGAAGATAGGTCAATAATTTTTTCATATCCGTTGTTTTAGAGGACCTGGCTAAATCTCCTGAAGAAAGTTCCACAAAGGAGTTATCTCTCTGTAATATGGATATAATTTTGTAAAGACAAGCTTTGGCATTTAACTGATAGCCAGGGAGCTGCTGCTCACTAATCTCAAACAATTCATGAATCTCACTAAGAATTTTCTTATAGTTAGTATTACTTGAAGGAATTGTAAGAGGAAAGGCAAGTGTCGTAGTTAAAGGGCTGACAGTGGTGGCTTGACAATAATCCTCCAGCTTAAAATCCAGATATTCCATCGGAAAGACATAAGCATAATAAACCAATTCCTTATCCTCACTGGAAAACTGGTGCAAGGCTTCTCTGTTAATAAAGTAGAAATTATTTTGGTTGAGTAAATATTCCTCTCCATTAAGTAATAGCTTTACTGTCCCTCTTTCGACATAGATAATTTCAATTTCATTATGCCAGTGATAGGGTACAAAAATATTAGCTTCATGATTTGTCATTTTATAATGCTGAAAGGGAAACAGCTGAGTACCACGGATACGATTTTCTTTTAGTTCAGAACGTGAGGTTTTATAGATCATACAGAAATATACCTTTCTTATAGTATTATTATCATATGCAGAAAAGCGTGCTTCTCTTTAGATTATGTAACAGTTCAGCCCTAAGCTCAATTTCGCTTCGCTAAATCTCGCTTAGGCAGAGCGCCTACAAGTTTGTAATACAACATGTATTTAAAAGCAACTTTTATATATGTTGTATTACAAATTTGCATGGCTAAACTGTTCATAATATCGTGTTATTTTTTATTGATAAAGTGCAAGAAAACTTATAAAATCAAGAATATAATGTCATTATAGCATAGAAAATGATAAGAAGAAAGAAAGGAATAGTGAAAGATGAGTAAATGGTTAAAGGATGCAGTTTTTTATGAGATTTATCCTCAAAGTTTTCAGGATACCAATAGTGATGGGATTGGGGATTTCAGAGGTATCATTAATAGGTTAGATTATATAAAAGAGTTAGGTTGTAATGCATTATGGATTAACCCTTGTTTTGAATCTCCCTTTAATGATGCTGGTTATGATGTGGCAGATTATTATAAAGTGGCACCACGTTATGGAACCAATGAGGATTTAAAGGAATTGTTTGAAGGTGCGCATGAGCGAGGAATTCGTGTTCTTTTAGACCTTGTTCCGGGACATACCTCTGTAGAACATGCTTGGTTCAAGGAATCCTTAAAGGCAGAGAAAAATGAATACAGTGGCAGATACATCTGGACGGATAATGCCTGGGAGGATGTTACCAATGTAAGTGGTATTATGGGAAGCCTGCGTGGTATATCCGATAGAGATGGAAGCTGCGCAGTTAACTTCTTCTCCTCACAACCTTCACTGAATTACGGGTTTGCAAGAGTTGACAGACCTTGGCAGAAACCGGTAGATTCCGAGGAAGCAATTGCCTCCAAAGAAGCCATTAAGGAGGTTATGCGCTTCTGGCTCAAAATGGGTTGCGATG
>JAFACO010000114.1 GCA_023425485.1 Bacillota bacterium | reverse complement strand
AGTATATTGAGGATTATATAGATATTAAAAACTATATTATAGAAGCAAATGAAAAGAACTATTGCATCGTTTATACGGAATATAAAATAAAGTATAGATTTGCTGATACTCCAGGTAGTGCATTAACTAGAAAAGTAGTACTTAAGGATGAAAACGGTAATTGGTATATTACCGTCATCACTGACGAGATGAGTCAATATATTGAAGTTCTAGAGGAAAGTGAAGCTGTGCAAGAACTAGAAAATAAAGTTAATTTGGAAGCGCAAGAACAAATGAACAAAGATCCAGTATTAAAAGAAATATTTGGACAACAGTAGTGGTATTAATTAGTCAGGAGGGTATTTTATATGAAATTGGCAGAAGCATTAAATCTACGTGCGGATCTTAAAAAAAGAATTGCACAACTAAGAAGTAGACTACAAAGTAATGCTAAAGTACAAGAAGGAGATCAGCCAGCGGAGAATCCGTATGATTTGCTTAAAGAGTTGGACGAGAATATTTTACAGCTGGAAGAACTAATCAGAAGAATAAACTTAACCAATTGCCAGACGAAACAAGATAATAACACCATATCAGATATGATTGCTAGAAAAGACTCTTTGGCTCTAAAGAATTCAATTCTGCGAGACTTGTTAAGTGAAGCGAGTAATAAGGTCGAACGATATTCAAATAAAGAGATAAGAGTTTTAAGTACTGTAAAAGTTACCGAATTACAGAAGGATGTTGATAAAATTGCCAGAGAACTTCGTGAGCTGGATACGAAACTTCAAGGACTGAATTGGACAACTGATTTATTGTAAGACTTTGAGAGTAATTTTGTTAGGGTGAACATCAGCTTACAGTTAAGCAATAACTGGACTCTTAGAGCAAAGCGGGGTATCATGCATAAGCACTGTTATACCCAGTAATGTTACATGAGTATATTGTACATTTATTGTTACTACCAGATGTTGACTGCAAAATGAGGGTGGGTTTGGGGCTTGTTTTAAATAGCGTAAGTTAATAATCCCTCGGATAGTAATATTACCCGAGGGACATTTTATGCCTATTCAAGACAAATGAAACGATTTAGTTTAAGAAACAATTAGAATGTTTAACAAGATTAGTGTTTGATTAAGCTTTGGTTTAAATTAGCAATATTAGTTGAAATAAGGATTGATAATTAGTATACTGTGTAAAGTAGGTTGTTAAATTTTAGACGGTGATAAAAAGGGGGAAGATGGTATGTTAACAATGTATTTGTGTTTTCTGGCTGGAGGTGTTGTGTTACCTTTTCTTAGTTTTGCCCTTGGGTTTTTATCAGACGGTATTGGTGCGGATGTAGATGCAGATATCGGTACAGATATCGGTACAGATATTGGTACGGATATTGGAACGGATGCTGGTCCTGATATTGCACATACACCCCAAGTAACAATAGAAAGTGGTCACATGATATCCATTGGGTTACTACCCACTTCATTTCATGCATTATCAGCATTTGCCATTATCTTTGGCGCTGTAGGGGCGGTAATGACCTTAAAAGATATTTCAACAATTATCACGTTACCTGTGGGGCTGGTCTCTGGATATTTAGTTGCAGTTCTTACTCAGACAATTCTACAAACTCTTAAAAAAATACAAACCAAGAATTACGCTGTAGACGAGAATCAACTATTACTATACGAAGGTGTTGTGGTGGATACAATTTTACCTGGTCAGCTTGGAACGGTAAGTTTTTTAACGCTGGAAGAAATTAGAGTAAGCTATCCAGCCATTTGCAGTGATAAAACCTTAAAGCTGGAAACAGGGAAGCAGGTTACGGTGAAAGAAAAAAGAGAAGGTGTATTCATCATAGAACCCAAATATAAATATGAGCAGTGATGCAAAATGCATTTAAAATAAAGGAGGATAATATATGTTATTGGTAAGTCTGGATGGGGCTAACTTAACCCCAATTATTATCACAGTGTTAGCTGTGGTAGCAATTATCGTACTTTTTTCGGTTATTTTTAGTATGTGGAAAAAGGTACCACAGGATAAGGCCATGGTTGTTACTGGTTGGAGAAAAAGAATTATTACAGGTGGTGGTGGTTTAGTTATTCCTGTGTTGGAACGTACAGATACCATATCCTTAGGTAATATTCAGTTAAATATTAATACTTCACAAACTATGTCGTCTCAAGGTGTACCAATTGACGTAGCAGGTACTGCAGTAATTAAAGTTCGTAATACCAGAGAGAGTATCTATGCGGCAATTGAGCAGTTTATTGGTACAAATGAAATGCAGATTCAAAAGTCCATTTCAGATCAGGTTACTTTAATTCTGGAAGGTAAGCTTCGTGAAATTGTTGCTTCTATGACAGTTGAGCAGATTTATAACGACAGAGAAGCATTTTCTGCAAAAGTACAGGAAGTGGTTGGTACAAAAATTGGTGAAATGGGTCTGGAACTTAAGGACTTCTCTATTAAAGATGTAAACGACACCAATGGTTACATAAGAGCCCTTGGTGCAAAGCAGATTGCCGAAAAGAAAAAGGATGCTGAGATTGCACAGGCAATTGCTTTAAAGGAAGAGAACATTAAGAAATCCGAAGCAACCAAAGAAGGCGAGAAAGCTCGTCTGGAGGCTGAAACTGAAGTAAGTGCAGCTATCAAAGCAAAAGAGGTTAGAGAAGCAGACTTTAGAAGTGAGCAGGAATCTGCAAAGGCAAAAGCAGACGCAGCTTATGATATTCAAAAGAGTATTACGGATAAAGATGTTATTGCAGCGCAGATGGAAGCAGATATCTTAAAGCAGATTAAGCAGAAGGAACTGCAAGAAGCGCAGATGCAGGTTGAAATTGCAAGAGAGTTAAAGCAGATTGAATTGGAACAACGTCGTGCTGAGAAGACACGCCAGGAGTTAAAAACCACAGTAGTTGAGCCTGCAAATGCCGACAGAGAGCAGAAAATGGCAGAGGCTGATGCAGAAAAGTATACGAAAATTGCAGAAGCACAAGCTAGAGCCGAGGCTAGAAAGGCAGAGGCAAATGCTGAGGCAGAGGCCATATTAATGAAAGCAAAAGCAGAAGCAGATGCGGCAACACTTAGCGGTGAAGCAAGAGCGAAAGCAATTTCTGCGGTAGGTTTAGCAGAAGCAGAGGCTATCAAGGCAAAAGGTATTGCAGAAGCAGAAGCAATGCAAAAGAAGGCAGAAGCGTATAAGAACTATACCGGTGCTGCTATGGCAGATAAGCTTATTGATAAGTTACCAGAGCTTGCCAGAGCAGTTGCAGAACCACTTAGTCAGATATCCGATATCAAGATCTATGGCGGTGGAGTGGAAAGTGTAACTGATAATGTACCAACTGTACTTGCTAAGGTTTTTGAGACTGTACAGAGTTCTGTTGGTATTGATATGAAAAATATAGTAATGGCAGACAGCCTTGATGCGAAGACCACTAAGAATATTAATGTGACTGGTCTTGAGGGTCACTTGTTGAGTGAGATAGAATAAATAGTATTAATCTATTTAGCTCTGTTAGACAATAATATTGGTATATGGATATGATTGAAGGAGGGATGTAATTTTCCCTCCTTCTAAATTCACAATTTTGAAAGTTAGTGAACCAACTTATCGTAATATAATGAATATACTATGTATATCGCATGCTTATTAATTTTTTAGCTCACCTTCAAAACGCAATTTGTTATCACTCATCCATGCTGGCATATAACCTGCTCTGTATCCTACCTTTTGAGATGCAATATTGCATGCGGATGTCGCATACAAAATCGTGAACTATTACAAACCATCAGGATGGTAATATTATACATTACATATTTGCATAATATCAATATTTTGTCTAACAGAGCTATTTATTTTAATATTACAGCATTAAATTCTGATTAATAAAACAATATGAAACGACAAACCGTTTCACTTGACATTAATTAATGAATCTTTCTATTGAGGTGTAAAGTGCCTTGATAGAGGGATTTTTTTATTTAAAACAGCAGTGGTATAAATTATAAGAGCTAATATATAAGAGAGAGTAAGTAAAAATAACAAATTATAATATAGATTAATATTTTTTGTTATAAATGGCACAATATAATAATGCGTTGTTTTAACATAAAAGTTATTAGCGATAATTATTAAAGAAAAGGATTTCTTTATTATAAGGAGGAGTATAGAAATTGCTGATCATGACTCAAGGAATCAATTTTTATATTAATACACCAATCCGAATAGTTGTTTTAATTATATTACTGACTTTAATTATATGTATTCTCATTTTTTTGTATCATCGTTTTAATCATTTTACAAGGAAGGTTCGTTTTCCTATCCACTCCTTGGGCAGTGATGGAGGTCTTGGACCAAAGGACTGGGAAAAGCACATGGTGGAGCTTGCTGCTGAACATAAGCAGGTTAGTTTATTTAGCTATAGCTTTGTCCTGGATGACTATAATCAGATTGCTTATAAAAAATTAAATAAAATTCGAGATAATATATCTGAAATATCAGCAGATATTATCTCCCTTATTCCCGCAGCAAGGTGGCTTTTTGATAATTTTCAGATGATGTATCGAGAAATAAAAAAGGTTAGAAGTTCGGGAAATAGCTATGAGATATTGCCCATATTAAAGGCAAAAGAATACCGTGGGTTTCCGCGTGTTTATATTGTTGCTAAGAGAATGGTGGCACTTTCTGGCGGTCACCTTAGTGAAGAGAATATCTCTGTTATGTTAAGGGCATACCAAAACGAGATTCCACTTACGGATAAAGAGTTATGGGTACTGCCTGAAATGCTTGGCTTCTGCCTCTTAGAAAGTATTATTGAAGTAGCAGAAGAAATTATCCAAATGGTTGATATTAAAGCGAATGCGGAAGGTTTCATTCGCTCAAAATTAAAACCTTCCAGTGGAACTACAGATATTACGGCACTACTTACAGAGCTTGAGCCAGAGGTAAGAAATAATTATTCCTTTCACGCGCATGTAGTGTATCTCCTTAAAAATATGTCCTTTGATGAAGGTACTATACAAAGGTACATGGAATATCATTTTGACACTAAGAGCAAAATGTTCAAGTCCTCGCAGCTGTTTCTGGAGGAAGGGAAAATTGAATCCATTCTTGAAACGAAGATTCGTGCCTTCATTGTCAGTCTTAGAGATATCAATGAATTCGATGAAGAACGATTTTATTCACAGTATTCTTGCTTGGAACAAATACTGTCTAAGGACCCAGAAGGTATTTATGAGAAAATGGATTCGGAAGCCAGAGGTCTATATCGCGGAGCTATTGTAAAGCTTTCCTTAAAACACCGTATTAGTGAAGAAAAATTAGCGACGGATTGTTTAGAACTAGCAATATCAGGTCATAAGGATTTGCATAGGGATCATCATGTGGGCACTTATCTGCTGGGTAGTGGTTATCCCTTGTTAAAAGCCAAAGCACTAGGGCGAGGGATGCCCACAACAATTAAGAAGACAAGGAACAAGAAAGGCTTCTTTTATTTTTTGTGCTTTGGGATTTTTTATCTGCTAATTAATCTGTGTCTATTTTACCTAATACAAACAGTAGGAAATATTACGAACCACTCAACGATTAAAGTAGTTTTGATCGCTGCATTTCCTCTACTAATGGGAATTTCCCTTGAACTGAACAACTTTTTATTTACTAGAAATATTGCAGTAAAGAAATTACCTTCGCTGGACTATGTTAACGAGATACCAAATGAGGCAAGAACGTTTGTTATTATGCCAGTGATTGTCTCTTCCAAAGATCAAGGGCTAACCTATATGGAGCGCCTTCAAAAACATTACTTGGCAAATATGCAGAACAATCTGTACTTTGCTTTATTAGTTGACTTTGAAGATTCGCCAGACCAATTTATGCCAAAAGATGAGATTATCCAAAATGCCCTAGTAACAAAAATGAAGGAACTTAATGAGCTCTATCCCTCTGATTCCCAAAGATTTTCCTTGTTCTTTCGATATCGAAAATGGAATAAAGCAGAAAATTGTTATATGGGTTGGGAACGAAAGAGAGGCAAGCTGGAAGAGTTTAACAATTTACTAAACGGATTATCGAAGGAGCAGACAAGTTTCTCTACAATATTAACGGATGAAGCTCTGCTTGAGACTTTTCAATATGTTATAACTCTGGATGCGGATACAAATCTACTAAGAGATAATGCAGCAAAGCTAGTTGGAATTATAGATCATCCCTTAAACCGACCAATGCTTGACTTAGAAGGAAGTAAGGTAATGGAGGGTTATGTTATTATACAGCCATCCGTAAGAAATCATATAGTTCCCAAAAGCGGAAGTCGTTTCGCTGAAATTTTTGGTGGAGAATCGGGTCTTGCCAATTATTCAGCAGTAATTTCTGATATTTATCAGGATATTTTCGATCAAGGTATTTATACAGGGAAAGGAATCTATGATGTTAAGGCGTTCCATAAATTACTTAATAATACCATTCCAGAAAACAGGGTATTAAGCCATGATTTACTGGAAATT